>NZ_JAMBMW010000021.1:0-29159 GCF_024208055.1 Candidatus Nebulibacter yamunensis | reverse complement strand
CTTGTTTATCCTCCTATCGATATCAACTTTTACGACTTATGGTGCTGATCGCACACATATTGATTGGCTCTCATCAGGCTTTCCTAAGCAAATTACAGACCAGGTAACGGGTTTAAAACTTCAATTTAATTATGATCGGTATGAACGGCCATATAGTATTATCAGCAGCGATGGTGAAACCAAGAGAACCTGGCAATATAGCTATATCGATGTTGAAGGTTACTTTGCTCCCGTTACAGCACAAGCGCCTTATAATGACAGCCGTACTGTCATCAAATACAGCTATGATGGGCGTGGTAATTTAGGATCCATTACGAATGAACTAGGTCATGTTGTGACTTTTAGTCAACGTAGTCCGCAAGGTGATCATGTGGCGCAGATCATTGACGAGAATGGTATTAAAACGGATTTAGATTATCGGTACATAGTGTATGAAGATAGTAGCAAAAGTAAAGGCTATGCGACTTATCACAAGCATCCTCAGTCAGTTACGATCAATGGCAATACGACCCAATATGAGTATGATGACAAAGATCGTCTGATTTATAAAAAAACGCCAGCGGGTGTTACTTATCGATACGAATATGATGATCGTATTATCTATAGCCAAACGCCAGCAGGGGTTGCTCATCCACAGAAAAATATAGTAAAACAAAGAGTAAAGGACGGCTTTGGTAATGTATTACAGAAGGAGTTGGATGCTCAAGGAAATGTGATTGAAACGAGGATTAAAGATGCCAGAGGAAATCTGGTATATCAGCTGAAACACTCGGATACCGTCGCATCAGCAGCCCAGGGAAAAGAACAGGATGATGCTAATGAGTATCCAAAACATAAAGTGGTTCTAAACTATGATGAGGCAGAGAGAATCACTTCAATTCGCTCAGTTTACGCTGAAAATAAGACCAGTAATACATCTGATGACTCCGTCATCCCGCAGCAGGAAACACAAACTCATTACACCTACAATGCCTGGGATGAGATCACCCGTATTACGACAGCTGGGAAAGGCATGACAAGCTTTAGCTATAATGAAGCCGGTCAGCTGGTCAAGCAAAAAGACAATATGGGGCAGGAGTATGGATATGGTTATGATGTGTTAAATCGATTGACCAAAGTGAGCATAAACCACAAGCCAATCCTGTTATACGTTTATGATCAAGGTCAATATGGAAAGGGTTATTTCAGTGAAGTGACGCGCTTGCCCTCGGCTATACAGGGTGCAGCCAATACGATAAGAAACAGTTACGATGCATTTGGTAATATAGGAACCCAGACAAATATCATCAACGAAAAAGAATATCGTATTATCTATACCTATAACGAAGACAATCAGATCAACACCATTACCTATCCAAGTGGCTTAACGGTTTATTATGCACATAATACGCTAGGTAAGGTTGATAAACTAAGTATCAATAAACCACCATTTATTGTGGCCAAAGATATTGAGCACCTGCCGTTTGGTCCGATAACCACCCTGACTTATGGGAACGGGTATATTCAGGAAAACGGTTATGATTTACGATACAGGCTTACCGAGCGAAACCTCAAAAATATTGCTCACGATCATTATAGATATGATGAGAATGGGAATATTAGTGAAATCATTCACGTGAGTGCCCCAGAGTGGAACACACGATACCGCTATGACAGATTGGATAGATTAACCGCTGTAGAGTCACCCAAGCACAGGCAAATCTTCACGTATAAGCGTGCAGGTGAGATAGATGTAGATATTAAAGATCTACAACATGACTTAAATGGTAACCTCACCTGGTTAAACGGTTTAAGCTTAAGCTATGATGAGTTTAACCTTCTGACAGAGGTGAGAAATCAAGATAAAACCGTTGCTAGCTATCAGTATAATGGTCAAGGTCAGCGGGTGTTAAAAACGGTCGATGGCAAAGAGACTGTTTTTATCTATGATCAGTTTCTGAATGTAATTGAGATTATCAGTGAAGGTGAAACAACAGATATTATCTATCTGGAAGGACAGCCTTTAGCACAAATGACCCAAGGTCAGATTGACTACTTTATCAATGACGTTCAAGGCACGCCTGAGAGATTAATAGATCAGCGGGGGAATACACGTTGGCAAGCCGATATTCAGCCGTTTGAAATTCAGGAAACGATAAAAGAAATAAGGCAAAACTTAAGGTTTCCAGGACAGTATTATGATGAAGAGACAGGGTTTTACTATAATGGTTCTCGTCACTATTCTCCACAATTAAGAAGCTATATTCAGCCTGACCCGTTGGATCCTTTATCAGGTGGGAGTATTGATGCTTACGCTTATGCAGAGAACAATCCGGTGAATATTGTAGACCCATTAGGATTATGTCCAAGCTGTCACTACAATATTAATTGTCGTGAATACCAGGCAGATCCGCTGGGGGCATTGGCGCGACATTTTGGCTGGCAGTTTTTATCGTATTGTTATGGCACAGTGACAGCGTTTGGTGGGGGTTTTGTCAATGAAATAAGTTTTGGATTAACGGACTTCAGTTACGATGACAGGCATCAATTCGCGCATTATGCGGGCTTAATTGCAGCGAATGTGCTAGGGGGAATACCGAAAGCGGGGTTAAGTGCCACCGTCAGAGGTGGCAAGGCAATGGCAAAGGTGGCATTGCCAAGGGTGGTGAAGGAAAGTGGGGCGGTTCCGAGGAAGGTAAGTAGTGGTGCTGAAAACGTAAACGCGCAATCAGCTCTTAGAGCGAAATTATCTGGACTAGAGAAAGCACAGCAAAATGCAGCTACTACACGGCAATTACCAGATGGGCGCGTTCGTTATTACACCCAGGAAGTTCCTGCTAGAACGGAAGGTCCAACTCGAGGTGCTTCTTTTGTTACCGAGCATAACCCCCAAAATGGAAACGTAAGGCAGTGGATGGAAAGTTACGATCATGCAGGGAGTGTGAACAGGGTGCACCCCAAGTCAATTAATGGCCAAACCGTTAATTCTCAACATTATCCTCCAGTTACTAGGGAGTTAGGGTTATGACATTTACTGCAAAAGAACTAAGTAGTGTGTTGCAGGCTGAGCTGGATAAAGGATATGACGTCGTAAGAATCGCTCGCGTTGCATTCCAGCTTTATCAAGATCATGGAGTTGGGTTGGCTCCTGATCTTGATGAGATACTACTCCAGCTGATGGCTATGGAGGAAGGTCCCGAGTTTGAGTATTCTGTTGAAGAACTTAGGAAGCTTGCCCAGGATTTACAAAATAAGCAATAAAGGTCTTATGATTTCAATTTTTCCGCTCTTTCTTAGGCGCGTAAATGTCAGTTGCACTACCCTCAAATACCTCTGTTGCCATCATTAGCGTTTCTGACAAAGTTGGATGGGGATGGATGGTTAAAGAAATATCTTCCGCATCACAACCCATTTCAATGGCTAGGGTCGCTTCTGCAATTAACTCACCTGCATTTGGTCCAACAATACCTGCACCAATAATGACGTGATTTTCATCATAAAGCACTTTAGTCAAACCTTCATTTCGACCAATACTCAATGAACGACCACTTGCTGCCCAAGGGAATACTCCCTTGTCGTATTTGATTCCTTTTTCATTGGCTTCTTTTTCTGTGACCCCAACCCACGCCACTTCTGGGTCAGTGTATGCTACAGCTGGAATACATTTTGGCTCAAAATAATGCTTATAACCTGCTATAACCTCCGCAGCAATACGCCCTTCTGGGACAGCTTTGTGCGCAAGCATCGGTTGTCCCACAACATCACCAATGGCAAAAATATGTGGAACATTAGTTCTAAGTTGGTTATCAACTTTAATAAAGCCACGCTCATCAACATTAACACCCGCTTTTTCTGCATCGATCAGTTTACCATTTGGTGTACGTCCAACTGCTAATAAAATACGGTCAAACCTCTCATTTTCGCGTGGTTTGTCACCTTCCATTGACACATAAAGACCATCATCTTTTGCTTCGACCTTGGTCACTTTCGTTTTCAAACGAATGTCATACCGTTTAGCCATCATCTTTTCATAAGGCTTCACAATATCTTTATCTGCCGTTCCCATAAGTTGATCCATAAATTCAACTACCGTGATTTCAGAACCAAGCTCGCTATAAACTTGTGCCATTTCAAGTCCAATAATGCCCCCACCAATGACGAGCATTTTTTTAGGAACTTCTTTCATTTGAAGTGCACCCGTTGAATCAATAATACGAGGATCCTCAGGAATAAATGGTAACTTAATAGAGCTTGACCCCACGGCAATAATCGCATTGTCAAAAGCGATGGTTTTAACACCCTCTTTCGTTTCAACAGCAATTTCATTACTTGAAGTGAACTTGCCATAGCCTTCCACAATGTCAACTTTACGTTGCTTAGCTAACCCTTTTAAGCCACCTGTTAGTTGGCTTACGATCTTGTCTTTATAACCCAAGATTTTATCTTTATTGAAAGTCAAGTTGTCAAAGCTGATTAAGCCATCTTTTTCCAGGTGACGCGCTTCATTGATCACTTTAGCAACATGCAAAAGTGCTTTTGAAGGAATACAACCGACATTTAAACACACCCCACCAATCGAATCATAACGCTCAACAAGCACGACTTTTTTACCTAAATCTGCTGCACGAAATGCTGCACTATAACCACCAGGACCACTACCTAAAACAACTAATTCTGTTTTTATATCACTCATCTTTTTTACCTTAATTTATTTTCTTACAAAAGCATTTCTCTTAAATCTGCCAGAATTGCACAGTAACGCGTTAAAAACTGAGCTGCTAATGCGCCATCAATTACTCTATGATCAGTCGATAACGACAATGGCAACATGGTTCTTGGGATAAACTCTGTACCATTCCACACAGGTTTTATGGCTGATTTTGACACACCCATAATCGCCACTTCAGGCATATTAATAATTGGCGTAAATGCAGTTGTACCAAGTATACCTAGGCTTGATATGGTAAAGGTTGCCCCTTGCATATCATCTGGTTTTAATTTACCTTCACGCCCCTTTTTCACTAAGTCCATGATTTCGCGTGAGATCTCAAAAATACCTTTCTGATCGGCATTTTTGATCACAGGTACAACCAAGCCTTTTGGGGTATCAGTGGCAAAACCAATATGATAATATTTCTTCACAATCAAGCCTTCGCCATCGTTTGATAATGAACTATTAAAGCGTGGGTATTCTTGTAATGCTGTTGCAGCTGCTTTGATTAAAAACGAAAGTGGTGTAACTTTGACCCCTGCTTTTTCTGCTGCTGTTTTTTTTGCATTTCTAAATGCTTCTAAATCAGTAATATCTGCATCGTCATAAAAGGTTACATGCGGGATTTTAACCCAATTGCGTGCAAGATTCTTGGCGCTGAGTTTATTAATACGTGATAACGCTTCGACTTCTATTTCACCAAATTTTGCAAAATCCACCTGGGGATCAGGTAATAAGTCTAAACCGCCCCCACTGGATACTTGACCAGTTTGTAAGGATTGCACTGCTTTTTTAATATAGTTATCACAGTCTTCTTTCGTGATGCGTCCTTTTCTACCAGTCGCAATGACACGTGATAAATCAATCCCCAAAATACGTGCTAATCTGCGAACCGCAGGGGAGGCATGTGCATTGGTATTGGGAACTTTAGATACAATAGCAGCTTGTTCAACGACTGGGCTTTTTACCACCTCTTCAACTTGCGCGGCTTTAGATATCTTATTTTCAGTTGCAACTTGACCTTGTGACACAAGAAGAGTGAGCACCAAGTCTCCTTTAGAAACTTTATCACCGACTGTAATTTTGACATCAACGACTTTGCCTGTGTAAGGTGATGGGATTTCCATTGAGGCTTTATCGGTTTCAAGTGTAGCCAATGAATCTTCTTCTTTGATTTCATCACCTGGCTTAACATTCACCTCAATGACATCCACATCTTTATAATCACCAATATCTGGTACTTTTATCTCAAGCATTTGCGCAGCTGCAATTTGCTGTTGTGAACCTTGCTCAACCGCACTTTGAGTGAGGATGGTTGATGAGGCTGTTTCATTTGTATTTACAGCATCTGTTTCAACCAAAAGAACTAATGAACTCTCAGAAACTTTATCACCTACTTTGACACTCACTTCTTTTACCGTACCAGAAAAAGGTGCAGGCACCTCCATCGAGGCTTTGTCTGTTTCCAAGGTGATCAATGAGTCTTCTTCTTGAATGACATCACCTACTTTGACGTTGACCTCAATCACGTCAACATCTTTATAGTCACCAATGTTGGGTACTGTGACTTGTTTAATTGCCATGAGTTTTTCCTTCTTCCGTCATTTATTTAATGATAAGCTGGATCGACACGATCTGGATCAATACCATATTTCTTAATTGCCTCTACTACCAATTTTTTGTCAATGGCACCTTCTCTTAACAAACCACTTAAAGCAGCAACGACCACATAATAACGATCTACCTCAAAGAAGTGACGTAAATTTGCACGTGAATCAGAGCGACCAAAGCCATCTGTTCCTAATGTAATGTAGTTAGTTGGCATAAACTCACGAAGCTGCTCGGTATATAACTTAATATAATCCGTTGACACCACTACAGGTCCTTTGCGATTTTGAAGGCATTTTTCAATATGTGTTTGCTTTTGCATGTGTTCCGGATGTAACAAGTTCCAACGTGCAACCTTACGACCATCACGATAAAGCTCATTGGCAGAGGTCATACTCCAAATATCGCTTGTAACACCAAAGTCTTGTTGCAATAGATTTGCTGCTGCTTCTACTTCGCGCAAAATCGTGCCTGATCCCATGAGCTGAATGTGTTTGTTGCCATTGACTTTTTCAGCTGCTTTTAATAAATACAAGCCTTTGATAATATCTTGCTCTACCCCCTCTGGCATCGCGCAGTGGGTATAATTCTCATTCATCAAAGTAATGTAGTAGAAAACTTCTTCTTGCTCGACATACATGCGTTTCATCCCACTCCACAGGATAACAGCAAGCTCATAAGCGTAAGTTGGATCATAAGTAACGCAAGATGGAATCAACCCTGCCTGGATGTGGCTATGACCATCTTCGTGTTGCAAACCTTCACCATTTAAAGTAGTACGCCCAGCAGTACCACCTAACAAAAAACCCTTTGCATGAGAATCAGCTGCCGCCCATGCCAAATCACCAATACGTTGGAAACCAAACATAGAATAATAAATATAAAATGGAATCATCGGAACACGATGAACACTATAAGAAGTAGCTGCGGCTAACCATGAACAAAAACCACCTGCTTCATTGATACCATCTTGAATGATTTGACCATCTTTAGACTCTCTATAGTACATTACTTGTGCTTTATCTTCTGGCACATATTGCTGCCCACGATGATTATAAATACCCAATTGACGGAATAAGCCTTCCATCCCAAAGGTACGTGACTCATCCACCATAATCGGGACTAAATGATCTTTTAGGTCTTTGTGACGGGTCAAGTTGACAAACATACGCACAAACGCTGTTGTCGTAGAGAAATCACGATCACCACTTGCTTCTAAAAATAGTTGAGCAAAATCTTGATAATGTGGAATTAACAACGGCGTGTTATTTTCAAATCGAGCAGGAGCATAACCACCTAATGCCTTACGTTGTGCATGCAAATACGCATGTTCTTTTGAACCTTCTTCAAACTTTAAAAAAGCCATTTGCTCAACTTGCTCATCTGTCGCTGGCACCTTAAAACGATCTCGAATATATTTTAAGGCTTCTGTGTCAAGCTTTTTGACATTATGTGCAATATTTTTTGACTCGCCCCACTCACCTAAACCATAACCTTTAATCGTCATCGGTAAAATAACAGTCGGTTTACCTGTATTATTGTTAACCGCTTTTTGATATGCTGCATAAACCTTAGTTGGATCGTGCCCACCACGCATTAAGTTTTGCACATCTTCATCACTGTAACCTTTACCTATTTCTTCAAGCTCAGGATCACCACCAAAAATTGTTTGTCTTAAGTCTGCTCCACCATGAGAACTTGCAAACTGCATCTGACCATCGTTCATTTGTGCTAAGCGTTGTTGCAATTTACCATTTGTGTCCTTAGCAAATAGTGGTTCCCAGTTGCTTCCCCATAACACTTTAATTACATTCCAGCCAGCACCTTTAAAGATTTGTGCAAACTCCTCAACGATTTTGCCATTACCATCTACCAAACCATCAAGGCGCTGTAAATTACAATTGATCACAAAAATCAAATTATCCAAGCCTTCACGTACCGCACGATTAATTGCACCTAGTGATTCTGGTTCATCCATCTCACCATCACCACAAAATGCCCAAACTTTACGATTTTTTGTATCTGCCAGTTTACGTGCTTCAAGATATTTCATAAAACGCGCTTGATAGATTGCCTGCAAAGGTCCCAAGCCCATAGAAACAGTAGGAAATTGCCAATAAGTTGGTTGCAGATAAGGATGTGGATAGGATGACAAACCTTCCTCATCATTAAATGCTTGTTGTCGAAAGTTTTTTAATTGTGTCTCGGTTAAGCGACCTTCTAGATAAGAGCGCGCGTATATAACTGGGGTTGTATGACCTTGATAAAATACTAAATCCCCTGCTTGCTGCTCATTTGGTGCATGAAAAAAGTGATTAAATCCCACTTCATAAAGGGTAATAATAGATGCTCCAGAGCCAATATGTCCCCCTAAAGAACCATCTTTTTTATTAGCTTTTGCAACCATAACTGCTGCATTCCAGCGATTGAGATTCTCGATTTTGTTCTCGATTTCTAGATTTCCTGGATAGGCTGGTTGATCTTCTACCTTAATCGTATTCATAAATAAGATGCTTTGTGCAGGTCCGTAAGCACTCTCAATCCCAATTTGATTAGCGTGATCCAATAATCGATTCATTAAAAAGCTTGCGCGCTCTATTCCTTCACGCGCAACAACATCTTCAAAGGCTTCTAGCCACTCTTGTGTTTCTGTTACGTCAATATCGTGAAATCTTTCAGACATATTGCCTCCATAGACAGTTTCAAGTTAGAAATTTGACTTTCAAAAATGGGAATAATTATAAACGTAAGACCCATCAAAATATAGGCATATCAGCAATTAAGTAAAGTTTAGCTTGCGTTTTAGTACGCTTGAAAAACCCAAGCAATCAAGATATTGAAAAGTGTATCAGATTTAATACAAAGAGATACTGCTTTGAAACAGCATTTATCAAAAGATGCTGTTATAGTTTGGACATTGCATAAATCCTTGAGTAATCAAGGGGTGATTAACATTATTCTCTGCTAGGGTGATTCCCTCCCTCCTTTCCCCTCTCTAGCAGAGATAATTTGTATTGTAACTGTTCAAAAAATTCATCTTCAATCATGGGGAAAATCTCAAGATACCACCAACTCTTATGTGCAAATAACTGACATTTGACCGCATCTTTGTAGGTCATGATAACAATTGAAGATTCATTTTGTAAAAATAAAAAATCTTTTTTTGTATAGCTATAGTGATCAGGAAATATATGGCTATCAACAGTCAATCCAAGCTGTTGTATCGTCTTAAAAAATCTCTGTGGATTGCCAATCCCTGCAACCGCATGGCAGCTGTTACCAAACTCTATTTTAAATTGAGAAATAGATTTTTTCTCAGCGGTAAGCAAATTAACAAGGGAAATAGGCTTAAGTTGCATCTGATACAACTTTTTATGAGTTAGTTTCAGTGTGTGGCTGAGGCCACCATTAAAAATAATCATATCGGCTGTTTCTAAGCGCTTAATTGGTTCACGCAAAGGTCCTGCTGGCAAGCATAAACCATTGCCAAACGTTCGTTTACCATCAACAACAATGATTTCAATATCTCTTGCAAAATAATAATGCTGTAAACCATCATCACTAATAATGACATCGACTTGAGCCAAATTGCTTTCAATAAACTTAAGCGCTTCAACACGTTTAGGGTCAACCACAATTGGCACATCTGGGAACAAGCGCTTAAGCATATATGGTTCATCGCCACATGATTTGGCTTGTGTTGTATCGTCAATCAAAAGTGGATATTGAGCTGCATGTCCACCATAACCACGTGTAACAATAGCGGGATTCATCCCTTGTTGCTGCAAAAAAGAACAAATTGCTTGCACCACTGGGGTTTTACCCGTACCACCTACGGTAATATTACCGACAACAATCACTGGTAATTTACTATGATAAGCTAGGCTTTGGATCTTATGTTTACGCAAAATGCTAACAAGCTGAAATAACCAAGAAAAAGGTCTTAACAGCTGGCACAATAATGTTTTTTTTGCTTGGTACCAACGCGCCTGAATATCCATTTATTAACCTCGATCACTTGATCATTTAGCTTAGCGATTGCTGGTATAACTGACGATATAAGCCATTTTCACTTTGTAGTAGTTCACTATGCTTGCCAATTTCGACGATTTCACCACCATCCATAACAACGATCTTATCAGCATGTTCAACAGTAGAAAGCCTATGTGCTACAACAAAAGTGGTACGATTTTTCATTAAATGCTCTAGGGCTTGCTGAACAATACGCTCAGATTCATTATCTAGCGCACTGGTTGCCTCATCTAAGATCAATACAGGTGCATCTTTTAATATTGCTCTTGCAATTGCGACTCGTTGGCGCTGTCCACCTGATAAACTTAAGCCATTTTGCCCAACCTCTGTATAGAGACCTTTTGGTAATTTTTTAATAAAATCCCAAGCATTTGCAGCTTTAGCTGCTGCTATAACTTCCTCTTCACTGACTTCACCTTCTCGACCATATGCAATATTATGAAATATCGTATCATCAAATAAATTAACATGTTGTGAAACTAATGAAATATGACTTCTTAAATTACATAAAGTTAGTGACTGCATATCCACATCATCTAATAAAATTTGACCTTTAGTTGGCTCATAAAAACGTGCTAACAGATTAACCATGGTCGTCTTGCCACCTCCTGAACGCCCAACTAAAGCAACCGTCTGACCTTTTTCAGCGATAAGGTTAACGTTTTTTAGTACCATTTGTTTTCCTTCAGGGTATTGAAAACTTACCGCTTTAAATTCAACTTCACCCTTCACATTTTCAAGCTTATTAGTCCCTCTATCTGCTTCAGGAGTATGATCTAAAATCTCAAAAATATCCTCTGTTGCGGCAATGGCTTTTTGAATTGTCGAGTTAACGTTAGTAAGGTTTTTAATCGGTTTTAAAATAGCCATCATCGATGCAAAAAATGATACAAATCCACCAGCATCTAACCAACCACCTTCTTTTAAACCATAAGTGGCAACGATAAATAAGATAATCGCAATAACAATCGCACCGATAAATTGAATAATCGGTGAGGACAACCCATCTAACATTAAAGTTTTAATTTGTTGGCGATAAGTATAACTTAAATTGTGATCAAACTTTTGCAGCTGGTATTGCTGACCACCAAAAATACGGATTTCTTTATAGTTGATCAATGATTCTTCTGCAACGTGTGTTACCGAGCCCATCGCCAATTGTGTATTGCGACTATAATGGCGGAATTTTTTACTAATCCAAGTAATAAAAACAGCTAAAAATGGCGCAACCACAATCACTGTAATCGATAATTGCCAGCTTGTTACCACCATCACAATAACTAATCCAATTACAAACGTTCCATCTTGAACTACGGTAATAATCGCTGAACCTGTTGCACTAGTCACTTGATCTACGTTATAAAGCATTTTAGATAATAGCTTTCCTGAAGAAGTTCTATCATAATAATGCGCTGGCAAATCCAAAAAACGTCGAAAAAGCTTTTTACGGAAACGATAGACAACGCTTGCTCCTAGTTTCCCCATGAAAAATGAAGATAGAAATGAACCAACTCCACGCAAGGTAAACAATAATAAAAATACCAAAGCAATGGTTTTCAAAAACTCGCCCCCAGTTGGTGTAAAACCTTCATTTAACAACGGTTTAATCAAATACATTGCATAAGCATCACAGCCAGAATATACAATACTACCAATCACAGAAATAATGAGTAAAGGCCACAATGAATGCACTTCCCATAACAACCTTCGATATAAACTATAGGTTTTCTTGTGCACATTTTCAGAAAGTTGCATATTAATTTTTGAGATCCAAAACACAAATTAGACAGAGTTTACCGAAATTTATTGATAACATAAAGCAATAAGCCAATTTGGATAAATAGAAATAAAATAACATGAAAACGTATTTAGTAGGTGGGGCAGTACGCGATAAGCTCTTAGGCTTCAAAGTAGAAGATCGTGACTGGCTTGTTGTCGATGGTTCAAGCCAAGAAATGTTAGATAAAGGATTTATTCAAGTTGGCAAACGATTCCCTGTTTTTTTACACCCTGAAACTTATGAAGAATATGCACTTGCCCGCACCGAAATAAAAGTAGATAAAGGCTATCAAGGATTTACTTTCAACACAGAAGATGTTCGTTTAGTCGATGATCTAAAGCGTCGAGATTTAACAATTAATGCAATGGCAATCGATGAAGATGGGTTGTTACACGATCCATTTAGGGGCAAAAAAGATATAGAAAGTAGAACACTTCGCCATGTCAGTAATGCGTTTTGTGAAGATCCCTTACGGGTGTTGCGCGTTGCACGTTTTGCTGCCAAATTTCACTACTTAGGTTTTACGATTGCACCTGCAACACAAACACTTATGCGTACAATTGTTGCCAATAATGAATTAGAAAGACTATCATCTGAACGCATTTATCAGGAATTTATTAAGGCTTTTTCAACACCAAACCCAGAAATCTTCATTCAAACTCTGCAAAATACTGGTGTCTTTAAACACATTGTTTCCCCTCTTGCAAAACTTTCATATAAAGATCTATCTCATATCATCCACGCTAAGACACAAAACTGTCAACAAACTGATATTTTGTTTGCCTTACTATTATTTCCACTTGCAAATGAAGTACTAATAAGCAAAGTTTTATCACAACTAAGAACTCCCAAAGTTACACAAATATTATGCTTAGAAACATATCGGTATCATCATTTTTTTAGCAATATTTATGCTTTTTCAGAACAAGAAATATTAAGAACTTTAAAAGCAGCTAACGCTTTACGCAATACACAAAGCTTTGATCTACTCATATATACATTTCAATATATTTATCATGAACACCCTCAAGCTTTAGCATCCATCACGCTTAGCCAGAATATCGTACGCGCACTCAAAGAGTATAATTATATCGCTGAAATTAAAGACTTAAAAAACAAAAAAACTATTGCAAAAGTAGTTGAAAAAACACAATTAACTATAATCCAGCAAGCAATAGAAAAAACCTAAGTTGATAGGATTATTGTTGATAGACCAGATAGATTGTGTTACTGCTCCAAACTCATCAATGACGCATTACCACCTGATGCTGTTGTATTGATACTAATTGAGCGCTCAACTGCTAGGCGATGTAAATAAAGTGGTCCACCTGCTTTAGGACCTGTTCCAGATAAACCTTGTCCACCAAATGGCTGTACGCCAACAACTGCACCAACGATATTACGGTTAATGTACATATTGCCGACACGAATGTGCTTTATAAAAAAATCTATGGTTTCTTGAATCCGACTATGGATACCAAAAGTTAAACCATAACCTGTTGAATTAACGTCTTTGGCAACTTTGTCCATCTCATCAGCCTTAAAGCGTATGATATGTAATACAGGACCAAATACTTCTCGCTTAAGTGCTTTGATACTATCGATTTCAAACACCACAGGATAAATATAGTTACCTTTTTCTAAGGTCTTATCACTTACAATCTCATGAACAAGCTTGGCAGATTTACGCATATGATCGATATGTGCTTTAAGATTTGCTTGTGCTTCTTGGTCAATTACAGGTCCTATATCAGTTTCAATAAATGCAGGATCATGGACCTTAAGTTCATTCATCGCACCTTTTAACATGGTAACAACCGTATCAGCAATCTCTTGTTGCAAATACAACACTCTTAACGCAGAACAACGTTGACCTGCACTATCAAAAGCTGATGAAATAACGTCTTGTACCACTTGCTCTGGTAAGGACGACGAGTCCACCACCATCACATTTTGACCACCTGTTTCTGCAATAAATGGTACAATCGCACCTTCTTTGGCAGAAAGTGTTCGTTGAATAAGTCTTGCAACGTCGGTAGAACCAGTGAAAACTACTCCTGCAACGTGTAGATCTTGGGTTAAGGCTGCACCCACTTCTTCTCCTGTGCCAGGCACAAGTTGCACAACATCTTTAGGAATACCCGCTTCATGTAATAATTTTATTGCTTCATAAGCAATAATTGGCGTTTGTTCAGCAGGTTTAGCCACAACGGTATTTCCTGCGGCAAGAGCAGCTGTTACCTCACCTAAGAAAATCGCTAACGGGAAATTCCAAGGACTAATACAAACAACAGCTCCTCTACCATGCAAGCTAATTTGATTTAACTCACCAGTAGGTCCTGGAAGTGTCTTAGGATTTGCAAATTCAGCTTTGGCTTGTGCGGCATAGTAACGACAAAAATCAACGGCTTCACGCACTTCTGCTAAAGCACTTGCAAGTGTTTTACCTGCTTCACGCACAGCAATTGCCATAAATTTTGGCATATTTTCTTCCAATAAATTTGCGCATTTCTCTAGTGCTTGAGCGCGCTTATTTGCATTAACTAAACTCCAGCTATCAAATGCAGTATGTGCCACTTTCATTGCTATTTGAGCAATAGCTTTATTAGCATTATATACTTTACCAAATACTTGATTATTAGCAGGATTAATAATGTTTTCTGCCACCAGTTTAGAAGTGTCAGCACCGACAACTAAGGGTCTAGCAATATAATCATTATGATCAAACTGACTCATCTGTAAAGCAAGTTTCTCAAGGGTTCTGGTATCATTTAAGTTATAACTTTTAGAATTCATTCTTTCTTCTCCAAACATATTAACCGGTAATGCAATTTGCAAATGAGGTAAAAAGCCTAAACACTCAGCTTTTTGCACTGGGTCTTCTACTAAGCTTTCAATCGGTGTTTTTTCATCAACGATACGATGCACAAATGACGAGTTGGCACCATTTTCCAATAATCGCCTTACTAAATAAGGTAATAAGTGCTTATATGTACCAACAGGAGCGTAAATTCGACAAGGTATATTAAAATTGCTCTTACCAACCACATGATCGTAAAGTGCATCACCCATACCATGAAGACATTGAAACTCATAGTCTTTGTATTCTCCCGCTAAGTGCATCACCAATGCTGTTGTATACGCATTATGCGTGGCAAATTGTGGATAAATATGCTTCGTATGGTTAAATATTTTTTTAACACATGCTTGGTAGGAAAGATCAGTATAACACTTATGAGTAAATACTGGGTAATCTTCTAAGCCCTCCACTTGAGCACGTTTAATCTCTGAATCCCAATATGCACCTTTAACCAAACGAATCATGAATCTATGACCTGTTTGTTCTGCCAAATCAATTAAATAATCGAGTACAAAACTTGCACGTTTTTGATATGCTTGCACCACGATACCAATACCTTCAAAGCCTTGTAATTTTCTCTCATACGCAAGTCGCTTAACAAGTTCAAGAGAAAGCTCTAAACGCTCTGTTTCTTCGGCATCGATATTTAAACCGATATTATAGCTTTGTGCTAATTCAACAAGTTTTAAGAGCTTTGGATACATCTCAAGGTGTACACGATCTACTTGTGCAACTTTATAACGTGGGTGAAGTGCTGATAACTTCACAGAAATGCCTGGATTAGTACGTACACTATATTTATGCGCAGCTTTACCAATTGCCTCAATCGCTTTATGGTATTCGTTGTAGTAGAATTCAGCATCTGCCATCGTCGTTGCTGCCTCACCTAACATATCATATGAATAAGTAAAGCCGATTTCTTCTTTCTCTTTAGCACGCTTTAAGGCTTTTTCAATCGTTTCACCCATTACATACTGCTGACCTAAGATTTTCATCGCGTGCATAACCGCGCGACGCACCACAGGGCGCGAACGCTTATCTAAGAAGTTCTTGAGCACGGTTTTAAACTTATTTTGATATTGCTCTGGTTTTAAAATTTTACCAGTCAACATCAAACACCACGTTGCTGCATTAACAAACAAATACTCACTGTCACCAACATGTTCCTGCCAATTCGCACTTGTGAGTTTGTCTTTAATTAGCTTGTCTGCTGTATATTTATCAGGCACACGCAATAATGCTTCAGCCAAACACATGAGGACGATACCCTCATCACTTGATAAATCATATTTGGTCATAAAGGCATCTAGCCCACTTTTACTTAACCGAGTTTCACGTACGCTTGCAACCAAACCACTGGCAATATCCTGTATTTTCAAGCGTTCGTTTTCTGTAAGCGCAGCTTCTTTAGCAAGCTTTTCAACGATTGTCTTCTCGTTACATAACCAATACTTAGAAACCTCTTGCATTAAAGGGGATTGATCAAATTTATCTATGCGATCTAAAATCATGCTTACCTCACCTTGCAAATCATCACAGCTTTCAACTGTAGCATCTTGTGCTTGTCTTTGAGTACCTTGCTGTTTAATCGTTAAAATTTTTGCTACCATTTTTTGGTGTTTTTTATCCACTGGTTTAGACTTGATAAACCAATTAAATAAGTCTTGATCTTCACACTCTAACAGAGTGTGGAACGCTTGTTTTTCTTCATTAGAAGCCTTTAAATATTCACTCTCAATATAAGAAGATAACATCAAATCAAGCTCTAACATGCCGCGCCTTGCTGCCCAACGCACGCGCGCAAGCACCTCTTGATCTAAATCTTGTTGTATATCAATTGCCATAAGAAATCCTACCCATCTGGGACAAAGATGGCTCATGGTAGCATAAAAGATAAAAAAATCGTAAATGAAATTAGCATCTCCTACTTCTTTAAAACTTAAAGAAAATCGATTTACGCCCTGGTTTCAATCCTAAAATTTCGCTACCATTACGCCTTAAGTATTTGTAAGTTTAATAAAAACCAAGCATCATATTGGATAACCTCATGCAAGCAACTTATGATTTTACAAACTTAGAAAAAGCCGTACAGAAATTCTGGCATGACAACCAGTCTTTTAAAGCAATAAAAGATAATTCAAAAGAGAAGTTTTATAGCCTTTCAATGCTACCTTATCCAAGTGGAACACTACATATGGGGCATGTACGTAATTACACCTTAGGAGATGTGATTAGTCGTTATCAAAAAATGCTTGGCAAAAATGTATTACAACCAATGGGATGGGATGCGTTTGGGCTTCCAGCCGAAAATGCTGCCATTAAACACCAAAAGGTCCCTGCTGATTGGACTTATAGCAATATTGACCATATGAAAAAACAACTACAATCACTTGGTTTTGGTTATGATTGGGATCGTGAAATTGCTACTTGTGACGACAGCTATTATCGCTGGGAGCAATGGTTTTTTATTAAGCTATTTGAAAAAGGTTTAGCCTATCGTAAAAACTCAGTTGTTAACTGGGATCCAATTGATCAAACCGTACTTGCTAATGAACAAGTTGTTGATGGTCGAGGCTGGCGCTCAGGGGCACTTATTGAGAAAAAAGAAATTCCTCAATGGTTTATTAAAATCACCGATTATGCTGACGAATTATTAAAAGACTTAGACCGATTACAAGGCTGGCCAGAAGCTGTTAAGGTAATGCAAACCAACTGGATTGGCAAATCAAAAGGCGTTACTGTTTGTTTTGACGTAAATGGCACAAAACTAAAGGTTTTCACTACGCGCCCTGATACTTTGATGGGAGTGACCTATTTAGCCATTGCAGCTGAACACCCCCTAGCCACACAAGCAGCTCAAAATGATCCCAAAATCGCTCAATTTATTAGAAAATGTCAACAAACTTCTACGATGGAAGCAGATCTTGCTACCCAAGAAAAACTCGGTATTAAAACATCATTTTATGCCACTCACCCGATCACCAACGAAAAAGTTGAAGTATGGATAGCAAATTTCGTATTAATGAGCTATGGCACAGGCGCAATCATGTCGGTTCCAGCTCATGATGATCGCGATTGGGAATTTGCTCATAAATATCGTATTTCTTTAAAACAAGTGATTGAAACGACAGAAGGTAACACAGATTTAGGCAAAGGTGCGATCACTGAGAAAGGTATTTTAATCAACTCAGGCAACTTCAACGGCTTAAACTTTGATCAAGCATTTAGCAAAATAAGTGAACACCTTATTACTCATAATAAAGGGGAAGTGACAACCAACTTTAGGATTCGTGATTGGGGTGTTTCACGTCAACGTTACTGGGGCTGTCCTATTCCAATGATTCACTGTGATCAGTGTGGTATCGTCGCTGAAAAAGAACAAAATCTACCTGTTAAATTACCAAAAGATGTTACTTTAAACGGCACAATTTCACCGCTTAAACTTATGCCCAGGTTTTATGAAACAAACTGTCCCAAATGTGGTAGCAAAGCAACTCGAGAAACTGATACCTTTGATACTTTTATGGAATCCTCTTGGTATTATGCACGTTACACCTGCCCAAATGCAGATCAAATGTTAGATGATGAAGCAAATTACTGGCTACCTGTTGATCAGTACATAGGAGGTATTGAACATGCAATCATGCACTTACTTTATGCACGATTCTTCCATAAACTGATGCGTGATGCAGGACTTGTAACAAGTAGTGAGCCTTTTATAAACCTTTTAACACAAGGGATGGTCTTAAAAGATGGTGCTAAGATGTCCAAATCAAAAGGAAATACCGTTGATCCACAACACCTAATCAATAAATATGGTGTCGATACCGTTCGCCTATTTAGTATGTTTGCCGCTCCTCCTGAGCAGTCACTTGAATGGTCAGACTCAGGTGTAGATGGTGCGCACCGCTTCTTAAAGAAAATTTGGAATTATATTCATACAAACAAAGATAGCATCGATCCTCACCTACAAGTCGATACCAATAAACTTGATAGCAACGATAAAAGTGTACGTTTAGAAATACATACAACACTTAAGCAAGCATTAGTTGATTTTGAAAAAATGCAATTTAATACGGTTGTCTCTGCCTGTATGAAAATATTTAATAGCCTACAAAATGCTAATCCATCTGAACTTATTAGCGAAGGCATTAATATTCTATTACGCTTACTTGCACCTTTTACACCACATATTGCACAAGCGTTATGGGTAGAATTAGGATTTGGCAGTGATATTCTAACAGCGGGCTTCCCACAGGTGGATAATAAAGCACTTAAGAGTGACCGCTTTACCCTGGTGATTCAAATCAACGGTAAGCTTCGCACCAAGCTTGATGTGCCAAGCGATTTAAGCCAAAAACAAATTGAAGATATGGTCGTAGCACATGAAGTTGTGGTCAAACTATTAGAAGGCAAGGTTATTAAAAAAATGATTTATGTCCCTAGAAAACTTCTAAATATTGTAGTGGGAGCGTGATTAGATGATCAATTATTTATTGAAAAAATGCTTTTTTATCCAGTTTTTGTTCTTAGTATTAGTAGCAAGTTTTCTTTATGGTTGCGGTTTTCATCTACGTAGCTGGAATGAAGGTATGCCAAAGTTTATGCAGAAAGTTTATATCAGACATGCAGGTACAGATTTTAATTTTTTAAATACTTTAACTGCCTCCATCAATGCAACGGGAGCAGAAGTTGTTACATCATCTACAGATGCAGATGTTACAATTGACATAAAAAGTGCCACCTCAAGTCGCCGCCTTATTGGCATCACTGGTGGTGCATCTTCTAACGATTATGTCCTAAGCTACAGCGCAAATTACGATATATTGAATAATAAAAATCAAGCCATCCTTAAAAACCAAAATAACTCTGCGTCACAAACCTATACAACTAACGCCACCCAACAACTAAGCAGTAACGCTCAACAACACCAAATCTACAATAATTTACAATCCCAAGTTGCAAGCAATATCATCTTACAAATACAAAGTATTTCTGAATCACGCTATAACAAACCAAGTAGTGATCATTAATTTGGTGACCTTGTTTTTACCACCTGATAGACGTGATCGCTATTTATGCAAAAACGTTACTTTAAGCCAAGGAAGTACTTGTCGCCAACAATAGGGCAATTGGGACAACACAAATCTATAAATGAATTTACACAGTTATTTTAATACTTTCGAAAAAATTTATAGTCAGAAAACTAAAACTCTAACCTACCACCGTTTATACCACTCCAAAAGTATCCTTCCCCATATTAAAACGCATCTTTTATACAGCAGCTATACTTTCTTTTGTTAACGCATTAAGGATATGGTTAAAGCTAGCACTCGGACGCATTACTTTCATAACTTTCTCAGGGGTTGGATGATAATAGCCCCCAATATCGACCTTCGCACCTTGTACGTCATTAAGTTCAGCAACAATTTTACCTTCATTATCTTGTAGTGCCTTTGCAACTGGGTTAAAGACTTCCACCAATTGCTTATCTTTTGTTTGATATGCCAGACTCTGTGCCCAATAAAGTGCTAAATAAAAATGACTGCCTCTATTATCAATCTCACCAGCTTTACGGGATGGTGATTTATTATTATCTAAAAATTTAGCATTGGCTTGATCTAAACATTCTGCAAGCACACGCACCTTACTATTATTTGTTTTGTTTGCAAGATCATCTAATGACGCGCCAAGAGCCAAAAACTCACCCAATGAATCCCACCGTAAATGATTTTCAGTGATAAACTGCTGTACATGCTTAGGTGCAGAACCACCTGCACCTGTTTCATACAACCCCCCGCCTGCTAAAAGCGGTACGATAGATAGCATTTTGGCACTTGTCCCTAATTCTAAAATAGGGAACAAATCTGTTAGATAATCACGCAACACGTTACCCGTTGCTGAAATAACGTCTTTACCTACTTTAATGGCTTGTAAAGAAAAGTGCATTGCATCAGCTGGTGACATAATGTGAATATCAAGGTCAGATGTATCATGATTTCTCAAATAAGTGTTAACTTTTGTGATCATATTGGCATCATGTGCTCTATTTTTATCCAGCCAAAAAACAACAGGCGTATGCGTTAAGCGGGCACGCATAAGTGCCAATTTCACCCAATCTTGAATTGCGATGTCTTTAGTTTGACACATGCGCCAAATATCACCCTTTTCAACCTCATGAGATAACAGTAGATTGCCTTTTTCATCAATAACGGACACTTTGCCATCTTCTTTAATTTCAAACGTTTTATCGTGTGAACCATATTCTTCAGCTTTCTTTGCCATAAGACCGACATTGGCAACACTCCCCATCGTTCTTGGATCAAACGCACCATTTTGTTTACAAAAATTGATTGTTTCTTGATAAATGCCAGCATATGAGCGGTCTGGAATCATCGCTTTTGTATCATGAAGCTTACCATCTCTACCCCACATTTTACCTGATGAACGAATCATGACTGGCATTGAAGCATCAATAATCATATCGTTTGGTACATGTAGATTAGTAATACCTTTATCAGAATCAACCATTGCAAGCTTTGCTTTAGTTTGATATACGACTTCTAAATCTCTTTTAATCATAGCTTGTTCAGTTTCTGGTAGCTTTTGAAGCTTAGCATAAACATCACCAATGCCATTGTTTGGATCTATGCCAAGGCGCGCAAATTGATCTTTATACTTAGTAAATACATCTTTATAGTAAATGCTTACTGCATGGCCAAAGATAATTGGATCAGATACTTTCATCATCGTTGCCTTCATATGTAAAGACAATAAGATATCATCCTTTTGGGCTTGATCGACTTGTTGTTCAAAGAATGCACGTAGCGCCTTTACACTCATCTTTGAGGCGTCAATCACTTCACCTTTTAATAGTGGAGCCTGAGCTTTCAACAGCTCTGTTGAGCCATTTTTTGCTGTAAAAACAATCTTGAAACTCGTGTTTCCGGCAACCACTACAGATTGCTCACTACCATAAAAATCGCCTTCACTCATGTGTGCTACATGTGATTTAGAAGCTTTTGACCACTCCCCCATTGAGTGTGGATGCTTTCTAGCATATTCTTTTACGGCTTTTGCTACTCTTCTATCTGAGTTACCCTCACGCAATACAGGATTGACAGCGCTACCTAGTATTTTGGTATAACGTGACTTTATTTCTTTTTGCTCATCGGTATTGGCATCTACCGGGTAATTAGGAATATTATAACCTTGAGCTTGTAATTCTGAAATCGCCGCTTGCAACTGAGGAATAGATGCGCTGATATTTGGCAATTTAATAATATTAGCATCTGGTGTTTTAGCCAGCTCACCTAATACTGCTAAATCATCTTCACAGCGTTGTTCTTTAGTTAAACTTTCCGGAAAATGCGCCAAAATACGTGCCGCCAATGAAATATCTTTTGTTTCTACCTCAATGCCACATGGCTTAGTGAAGGCTTGAATAATTGGTAACAATGAATAGGTTGCAAGCATTGGTGCTTCATCTGTATAGGTATAAATCAACTTTGTCAATGTCATATTATTTCCTCTTGATAATTTTAGTTAGGCTGCATCAAGGCATTTAATAAATTTGCCCACTATCATAACAAAATATATGCTCGCCGCATATGAATGTTTGACGCAAACAAATATCTTGCTATAATTTCGGCAGTTTTTAGTGAATAACTCTAATGTTTCTCGTTAGGCTATATAATCAAATAATCAATAAGGATACAAATACCATGGCTCGCCCAGGATTATCTTACCAAGATATACTAAACGCAATCGCAACTTTGCATGCACAAGGCAATAAACCTAGCATCAACAATGTTAGAGATACAATAGGTCGTGGCAGTCCCACCACCATCAGTAAATTTTTAAAACAATGGCGAGACGAGCAGGAAAACGCTGCACCTCAAAATATCAAACAAGAAGTATTAATTACCTCTAAAAAAGAAGAAAACATGCAGCCAATAACTCAAGCAACTGCTTTAGAAAAAACACAAGCAAATCAGGGAAAAGGAGTCACCCAATTAAATCAAACTAAATCCTCTGATTATACTCATAACAAAGTCACAGTCACAAAAAATACCGATCCTATGATTGAAGCGCTATTAGCAAGTTCACAATCATTAAGCAGCGATATCCTCAGCAGTATGTCAGATGAGTGGAGCATGGTACTTAATGAAAGTAATCCCGAAATCAAGGTGCGCAAGCTTTATGCCGCTCTTGTTAAGGAACAAACTCGACGTGAATCTGCTGAGCAGGTGGCAAAAGAGGCACGCATTTATGCCGAAGCACTTAAAGAACAAACAACTCAACGCATTTCTGACCTACGCGATGCCTTAGAAGGACAAATTGCTTTTTTAAATGGTCAAATTCGTCAATTAAAGCGTGAGGCCGAGCAAAATTTAGAATATTACAGAAAGCAACTTGAAAAATCGAATAACGTCCTTGCCGAAATAAAGCGTACTCGTTAATAATCCTACATATCACAGTTGAAGCCTCTAAGTTAATAACGTTACAATACCTCACAAACTTCTTAAATTTTTACTTATCATGAACAAACAAATTCTTGTGATGGGCGCTGGCTCTTGGGGTACAGCACTTGCTTTACAACTTGCTCGTGTAGGTCACCTTGTTTATATTCACTCGTGGAAAACCGAACACAATACCAAAATGGTAAAAGACAAGCATAACAATGATTATTTACCTGATTCACCTTTTCCAGCCAATCTACTTGCCATTGATAACTGGTCATACATTATTCATCAGTGTAGTGATATTCTCATTGCTACTCCAAGCTTAGGTTTTATTGATACAATTAATACTTTAAAACCTTATCTTTTATCTAATCAAGGGATTATCTCAGCGACAAAAGGCTTTTGTCATAATAGTTATCAACTATTAGATCAACTGGTTGCACAAACTTTAAGAGACAATAATTTTGGTTTGATTACAGGACCAAGTTTTGCTAAAGAAGTGGCAAAAGGCTTGCCAACTGCTATTCTTGCTGCTGCTCACGACATTGATTATGCCAAACATATTCAAACACTTTTTAATAGTGAAAACTTTCGTTGTTATAGCTCCACAGATGTAACAGGTGCTGAAATTGGTGGTGCAGTTAAAAATATACTTGCTATTGCTTGCGGCATTTCTGATGGATTAGGATTTGGTGCCAATGCCAGGGCTGGTCTCATCACACGCGGCTTAAATGAGCTCACACAATTAGGTCTAGCATTAGGCGGCAACCTTGAGACTTTTTATGGCTTGAGTGGGTTGGGAGATTTGCTTTTAACCTGTACCGACAATCAATCACGCAATCGGCGATTTGGCGTCTTAATTGGGCAGGGGAAAACAAAAGAACAAGCCTGTCGTGAAGTTCAGCAAGTTGTTGAAGGTATTGCTACCACTAAAGTTGTACATAAAATTGCACAAATATATGCAGTACCAATGCCCATCGTTGAAGCCATTTATAATATCATACACCAAGACATGGATATGCTAACGATTGCCAAAAGACTATTAACTCGAGGGCTTAAAGAGGAGTAATGATCTTGCCATTTCCATGACTAAGCCAAACTAGATTAATCTCAAATTCTACAAATAAGGTGGAGAAGGTTTAGTTAGATGAAATATATTTCTCACGTCTGACATGCTTAGCATCAAAACCATATTCAGATAAAAGTGCAAATGCATCATCAATCATATTGGGATTACCGCACAAGTAAACGACATCGTGTGCAGGATTTAAATCCAATTTTTCAAAATAACGCTGGACATAGCCTTTTACTTCATCTTCCAACAAAGCATTTTCTTCTCGGCTTAAACAGGCGATAAAATGCAAGTTTGGAGTGTTTTTTACATATTGACGGAAATCTTTAGCATAGATTGCATCTTGTTGATATTGCACACCTAAAAGAATATAAACAGTTTTCACATTCTTTGTTAGAGCCGTTTGTAAGCTTGGTAACATTGCACGATAAGGCGCAATGCCAGTTCCCGTTCCGACTAAAATCAGTTTATCAATAACTTCATTCTCTTTTAATATCAAGCGTCCAGCAGGTCCCATCACATTAAAGCACTGACCCTTTTGCATGTTAAAAAAGTTTTCAGAGGCAATGCCACCATCAACATATGAAATTGCAATCTCAATTAAATCTGTTTGGTTTGGAATCGTTACAACGCTATAGCTTCTACGTCTGAGTTTTCCATCTTCATGATCAAATAAAAACGTAATAAACTGTCCTGGTACAAACTCAAATTTGCTACCATCTGCTTTTTTAAATACTAGATGTTTAACATTTGGTGCGATCATGCTTGCATCCACCAACTCTACTTCAAAGTGTTCAATTGCCATATTTTCTTTATATCAATTTGTTTTAATGAAGGTAGTGTACGTTCCTTGACTTAAATAATCTATGATTTTGTCATTGGAATTTCTAGCGAATCAAGTGCTTTTTTCAATGCGTCAATCGGCAACCCGATAATGTTATTAAAGTCACCTTTAAATGCCTTGACAAAACGCGCACCAACTCCTTGAATAGCATAACCACCTGCTTTATCTTGCGGTTCACCTGTTCGCCAATATTGTTTTATTTCAAGCTCTAATAAGCGAGCAAATAAAACTTCACTGATACTTACCTCTTCATGTACCTTCCCTTGATAGCTTAATGCAAAAACAGTCAACACTTGATGCCATTTGCCACTTAATTTCCTCATATAATCACAAAAGGTTTCGAAGTTTAAGGGTTTAGTAAGAATTTCACCTTCAAGTGCGACAATGGTATCAGCAACTAAAATCGGTTTGTCTTGTTGTCGACATATCGCTTCTGCAGCTATTCGTTTTAAAGTAATTACACGCTTTAAATAACTTAAGGGAATTTCATTTGCTAAAACGGTCTCATCAATATCAACGCTAAATTGCTGAAAAGGAATATTAGCAAGGCGAAGCAGCTCTGCTCTTCTGGGCGATTGAGAGGCAAGGTAAATCATTTTCCTTTCTGTAAGAATTATCGTAAAAATGATAAAAACTTACTCTTGTTGATCTAAGATGTCAAGTACATCTCTATCACTTGCAAAACTGTTTTGTTGCCTATTGTTCTCTTTAGTTTGCAACGTTTTATCAAGCTCATAATCATAATTTTGCAAGTACGCATTACGTGCTGCAATATATGGATCAATTGAGCTATTCATTAATCTTTCATATAAAGATAAATATTGCACTCCCTCATTTGATTTATATATACCATAAGCGCTCCAGCTTACAACTCGTGGTGAAATATACGTATAATTTAATGGATTAAATACACTATCGACCAAGTTACCTGTTGCCCCACCAAAAGTATTAGGTCCTAAAATCGGCAAAATAAAATATGGCGAATAACGATAACCCCATTTTGCAAGTGTAAATCCAAAATTTTGTGTTCTTCTTGGCAAACCCAGCGTCTTCCCCACATCAAATAAACCAAAAACCCCAAAGATTGTATTAGCCAAGAAACGCGCCGTATCGCGCCAAGCATAATCTAAATTAAATTGCAACAAATTATTCGCTACACGTCCTGGTTCTAAAATATTATTATAAGTATTATCGATTCCCGTTTGAACTTCATTAGGAACAATATAAACATAGCCTTTAGCCGCAGGAATAAATGCATAATCATAGGTTATCTGGTTAAATTTAAATATTGCCCGATTATAGCCTTCCCACGGATCCCGATTTTGTTGAGTAGCACAGCCAGATAGCGCCAAAGCAAAAGTACTTATACTTATTGTCCTGAATTTCATATTTAGTTATTTATATTCTAATTATTGCGCGTCAGTATAGCTCATTTCCTAAAAACAGGTCACACACAGTTTAGCATAATGGTTTCAAAATCGCTGTTCGCAAAATGATTATAGTAAGATTCGAATGAGATCCGTTCTATGTATTATTTGTTTATCCATCCTATACAATAAACGTAAATGATTTTACAATAGTTGCGTTTAAATTTAGGTATCCTGACATGACACAACAAAACCATATCGCTTCCAATACTATGAAGTGGCTTATTACGGTAACTGTTATGCTTGCAGCGATGATCGAAATCATCGACACCACAATAGTTAACGTCGCTTTACAAGATATGGCAGGTTCTCTTGGTGCCAGTGCTGAAGAAATTTCATGGGTTGTCACCTCATATATAGTTTCATCAGCAATCTGCATGCCGTTAACAGGTTTTTTTGTGCGTACCATTGGCAGAAAACGTCTGCTTTTAATTAACATTATCGGTTTCCTTATTTTCTCTATGCTCTGCGGCTTATCAGCTTCCCTTGGAGAAATGATATTTTTTAGGATTATGCAAGGCATCTTTGGCGCTTCTTTAGTTCCCCTTTCTCAATATGTATTAAGAGACACTTTTCCACCCAAAGAACAAATCAAGGCAATGGCAGTGTGGGGTGTTGGAATCATGGCTGCTCCTGTACTTGGTCCTACATTAGGGGGCTATATTACAGATTGGATGAATTGGCGTTGGATTTTCTATATCAATATTCCAGTATGTTTAATTGCAATTGTGATGACTGTCTTGTTTATCAGTGAAACCAAACGTGAGAAGCTTAATATCGATTGGCTCGGGTTATTCCTTATGATCATAGCAATCTCTACTTTACAAATTTTTCTTGATCGTGGCAATAATGACGGTTGGCTATCATCACACTTTATAGTTGCCATGCTAACGTTCTGGTTGATCGTTGGCATCGTCTTTATTATTCGAGGATGGTTTAACCCTAAAAATATTCTTAATTTGCATTTATTCAAAGATCGAAATTATGCTGCATCCTGCATTTTACTCGTACTATATACCGCTGGCATATTTGGATTAATGACCATTCAACCTCTGATTATGCAACGCTTTATGAATTACTCTGCAGCACTATCGGGTGAACTTATGATGCCACGCGGTATTGCAGCTGCTATCGCAATGATGTTCATTTCACCATTATCCAAAAAACTGGATTTACGCCTTATCATCTTCCTAGGCATTACCATAACCGCTTATGGCAATTATTTATATGCACAAATACCACTGATGAGCGACACGTGGAATTTGATGTATCCAGGCATCATTCAAGGTATTGGCATGGGTTTTTTCTTCGTTCCTGTATCCACTATGGCATTACAAACAGTAAAGCCCCAAGATTTAGCTGAAGGTAGCGGTATGTTTAGCTTCTTTAGAAACCTCGGCACATCCGTTGGCACATCTATAATGGTCACAGTACTCACCCAACAGGCTCAAGTAGCTTGGTACAGCATGGTTAGGCATATTGATCCAAGCAATCCTTACTATCAAACTTGGCTTCAACATACAAATTGGCAAGCTCAAGATCCAACGACCTTAGCCATCATTGCACAAAACATCACAACACAAGCAAACATTATTGGTTTTAATGATGTTGCATATTTGTCTTATTTATTGCTACTTTTTTGCCTTCCTTTTATTTGTATGTTAACCAAACCCAAAAGCACTAAATTAACTATGGATCATTAAAGCAACGTCTCATATTTGAGTAACAATAAGCTTTGGTTCATACTCCATACAAATTCGTGCTCACAATCGACAATGCAAATACGCACCTAATAGATAAATCAATTTAGGCTTATCGTTGTGTTTTACTATATAAAACAACCATTCTTTACACAAAAACACTACCTCACTTAAGCATAACCTCATATTATTACTAACAGTACCTAACCTGATTTGAAGATGATAAATTGGTCAAAAAAGCTTTAATAACGATTACTTATCTCTCTGGTTTATTTCTTTGTATCGAAAGCAGCTATGCCTGCCGCAAAGACTTAAATACTCGAGATATTTTTTCGGAATTGGGAGACCCTTGTCATTTAGTTGGTGATCCAGTCAATCCCGTTAATGGCAATATGCATCTTGAAAGGATGGATTATATTGTTAACAGTCCAAATCTAATTGAATATCAAATAAAAACCTTTGATCGTGGGCAGCTAATTGAGCAGAAACTATTTGAGCATAGCCATGACTGCCACGTTTTTCCTAAAGAGGTTAAAAGCAAGAGTGTAAATGTCAGTACCTATTATGATGACAAGGGTTTATTGCGTCAGAAAAAAATAGCTCATGGTTCAACGATTTATGAAGAAGCTAATTACCGATGGAATCAACATAGATTACCCGAAGAAGTTAAATATTTAGGTG
>NZ_JAMBMW010000064.1:0-569 GCF_024208055.1 Candidatus Nebulibacter yamunensis | reverse complement strand
CCTCGCATTATGTTTGATGGTGCAGCAATTGCCACAGTCGATATCATGGATGGAGTAAACGCCGATGAACAAAACTACGTGTTAGCGGCGCTTGCCGAAAATGAACATGCCAATCAGACAGAAAGTCTGTTGCAGGCAATAATGGCAAATAGTGAAGCCTTTACCACCGATTACAGTCGATTTAAGGAAGTGATCATCATTGATAGCCAAGTCAAAGACCCACATGTATTGATTGGCAATATCACTCGTGATGCCGCAGTAGAAGTGATTCTGCCAGGCGAAGATGGTGTGGACGAAATTGCAAAAATACTTCAAAAATACAGCAATCTTTCAGCGGTACATATTGTCTCTCATGGTGATGTCGGCAAGCTGTATTTAGGTAATGAAGCGCTTTCTTTAGACAATATTGGCGATTATGCGGCAAGTTTGGCACAGTGGGGAAAAGCATTAAGTAACACAGGGGATATTTTATTCTATGGCTGTAACGTTGCCGAAGGGCAACAAGGTCAAGCGTTTGTGGAAGCATTAAGGTCATATACAGATGCGGATATTGCGGCATCTATTGATAC
>NZ_JAMBMW010000043.1:0-2650 GCF_024208055.1 Candidatus Nebulibacter yamunensis | reverse complement strand
GTTTAACCGCTTCATCAACTTATACAGAAAGTGCGGCAGATGATAGCATAAGTCCAATCAAATTGGTGTTAGATCAGAATCTTTTCTTGGATGATGTGGAGGATGTCGGCTTTACCGGAGCAACAGTGACAATTAGCAATAATTATCATGACGGTGAAGATTACCTTGGCATGAGTCAAACCTGGATTAATGACAACCCCGCTACTGCTATTACCTATAGCTTTAGCGCTGGGGTGTTAACCCTCAGTGGAAATGCCTCGGTCGGTGACTATGAAGATGCGCTTAAAAATATCGTTTATTGGAACACGTCCAATACCCCGATGACGGATGTCAGGACAATCGAATATGTTGTGGATGATGCAGGCGTATTCTCGCCAGTGGTGTCAAAAACGATTACAGTCAATGCAATCAATGATGTGCCAACACTTAGCGTGAATACAACGGATATTAGCTATATAGAAGATGTCACCGGTAGCATTGCCGTGAATGATGCGATTGTACTGAGTGATCGTGATGATACATTATTACAAAGTGCAACGGTTAGTATTGATAATGGCCATTTAATTCAAGAAGACGATTTATTTTTAAATACGGTCACCTTAAGTGGTGTTGCGGGAGTTTCGAGTGTTGAAACGCTGATAACGGATCTATCTTGGCGAATCACGTTTGATGACAGCAATCAAATTGTAGCAACCTATGACGATAGTACAGGGGTAATGGGGTTAGTCGGTAACGCAACGCTTGCGCAATATCAAACGGTTATGCGTCACGTTTATTATAAAAACATTGCCATCGAGCCTAACCATGGTTCTTTAAGCAAAACCATAAAATATACGGTCACTGATAGTAATGGTGGTGTTTCGGTAACGGCACAAAATCTGATTAATATTGCGCTAACCAATGATGCGCCAAGTGTCACCACAACAAGTAGCTTTACCTTCCCAGAAACAAGTGGAGCCTTAACAATTGATAGTAATCTCAATATAGTGGATGTTGATAGTACCAATCTTGGCAGTGCGATCATTAAAATCAACGCTAACTATGTAGACGGTGAAGATTTCTTAAGCATGGATCCAAGCTGGATTTCAGCGACGATTATAACCAGTTTTAATCAAACTAATGGTGAATTGACCCTAAGTGGGGTGGATTCAGTTGCAAACTATATTACGGCGCTTCAAGCAGTGCAATACCAAAATACTTCTGCCAATCCATTAGGAACGAAAACGATTGATTTTACGGTAACAGATAGTGAAGGCGTTAATTCTAAAACCTCCGCGATAGAGAGTGTAACGGTAAGCTTTAATGCAACCAATAATCCACCGGTTATTACCAAAGGTCATAGCAATACACTTTCGTATGTAGAAAGTGACGGTAGTATTGGAACAGCGATAGTGATTGACAATACTATCACGCTATCGGATGCGGATGATAGTAATCTAGAAAGCGCACAAGTGAGTATTTTAAATTTTAAATTGGGAGATAGATTGACAGTTGATGTAACAGGAACATCAATAACAACTACTTTTAATACCTCTACAGGGTTATTAAGTTTAAGTGGCAGTGATTCAATTGCCAATTATCAAGCTGTGTTAAGGAGTGTCAAATATTATAACTTGAGTAACGATCCTAGTGATGATAATAGGACGATACGCTTGTCAGTCAATGATGGTGATACCAATAGTTCAGCAGTAAATTACACATTAAACTTTACTGCAACCAATGATGCACCACAAATCAGCACAAGTTCAGGAAGTCACACTTTAACCTATACGGAAAATACCCTACTCACGCTTAACTCATCATTATTGTTTGATGATGTTGACAGTGACAATATGGTCAGTGCAACGGTAACGATCAGTGGCAACTATGTACAAGGTGAGGATAATTTAGTTGTAGATTGGGATAATACTCATCCTTTATATAGCAAACTATCCGTCGACTTTGATAATACAACAGGAGTGCTCACCATTGAAACAATAGACAATGTCAATAATCCGGTGGATATTGTTGGCTATCAAGATGTATTGAGGTTGGTGAAATATCAAAACCTATCTGATAATCCCACCACAACGGCAAGAGTGATCCAATTTCAGGTGAATGACGGGGAAAGCGCAAACAATCTTTCCAATACCTTTGATATAACGGTGAATATTACTCCCGTGAACGATGCGCCGGTGGTAACACTCCCAGTTAATTATACCACTCCTGGCATAGCCTACGTTGAAAACGGGGCACCGATTGTAATAGGTGCAATTAACTTAAGTGATGTTGATAGTAGCCACTTATCTTCAGCAACTGTTGGGATATCAAATGGACATGAGCCAGACGAAGATCAGTTAAGCTTTGATGAAGCCAACAGTAATGGAGTAACCGTGACGGTGCTTATCCCTAATAGCTCATGGACATTAACCTTTGCCGATATGAGTACGTTGACGGCCAGTTATGACGCTATTTCAGGTGGAATGACCTTGTCCGGGAATAATACAGTAGCAAATTATCAGTCAGCGATTGCAAGTATGGTGTATTACAACACTTCGGACAATCCAGCACAAACGGTCAAACAAATACAATATGTGATCACGGATGCAAATAGTCTTGATTCAGCAAATAACGTAAAAAGCTTGCTTACAATTACAACAGTGGATGATGC
>NZ_JAMBMW010000063.1:0-579 GCF_024208055.1 Candidatus Nebulibacter yamunensis | reverse complement strand
GGATGTTGTCCGAGGAGGGCCGCAGGGCAAGCGTCTCCCGATCCGGCACCTCCACGTAGAGCAACCCCCGCAGCGGATCCAGCGCCCCGGCGGCATCCCGAAGCAAACGCTGCGGTTCACGCACGTGCTCGACCACCTTGTTCAGGGTGATGAGTCCGTAGTCCCGGACATCCACCTGCCCGGTGAAAAGCCCTTCTCTCACGGCAAATTTTTCCAAGGACCGCAAGTGCGCCGCCGCCAGGGGGTCGGGTTCAAACGCCGTGCCCGTCCAATCGTCCGCCAGAAATGCCGAAAGAAAAACCCCCAGTCCCGCGCCGATATCTAAAACCCGCGGCGGCGGCGAAAAATGCGAAAGGTATTCGCGGATCCTCGTCACCCGACCCGCATTGTCCGACCGCTCCGCCGGCAGGGCCATCACCTGATCGTAGCGTTCACGCAGGGGACGGCCGGAAAAATCGATTTCGTAATACTGGGTGGCCAGCGACTGCCAGACGTCCACCGAGGAGGCAGGGAGACAATTCACCGCCCCTCCGCACCCCGCACATTCCCGCCACTCGCGCCGATAGCCCTCCGCAGGGA
>NZ_JAMBMW010000020.1:0-31985 GCF_024208055.1 Candidatus Nebulibacter yamunensis | reverse complement strand
CCTGTTAAACGACGAAACTCATCTGCTGCTAACTTGTTTATCGTTTCCCATCTCATTGATCATATCCACCTTTAATTTTTAAATAGCTATTTTGCTAGATTAAATACGGTTTGGAAGGAACTCTAATGTTTAAAGATGCGTTTTCATTGGTTCAACTAGAGTCATTTTTAGCTGTAGCAAAGTTTGCAAGTTTTACAAAAGCTGCCTATTACTTGGGTATTTCAAAATCGGCAATTAGTCAAAACATTAAACAGCTAGAATTGATGACAAAAGTGAAGTTGGTTATTCGCACAACTCGACAAGTTAGCCTTACTGAGGAGGGTCATAAGCTCTTTGAGCAATGTCAGCGTTTAGAAAACGAGTGGTTTGGTATTAAGCAACTCATCGGCAGTTTTGATGAACATCCAAAGGGTGAGTTGGTGATCAGCAGTAATGCATTTTTTGCTAAACAGTATTTAACAAAGTTGATCAAGCAATATTTACAGTTATATCCAAAAATGAATGTTTCACTGATAATAGAAGAACGGATGCCACATTTATATCAAGAAAATATTGACGTTGCATTTGGAGTGAACTGGAGACCGAGTGATGATGTCGTTGCACGTAAACTTATGGAAACAGATTACGTTTTTTGTGCAACTAACTCATACTTGAATCGACATGGGATACCTAAAAGTTTACAGCAACTTAAACAACATCAATTTATTCCGCATAGTGCACGAGCCGCAACAATTGTTGGTAAAACAGATAATCAAAGTCATTTTTGGGCAACAAGGTTAAAAGCAAATAATATAGATTGCATGAAGAATTTTGTATTATCCGATATGGGTATTATTCAAGTGCATCGATATATTGTTGAGCATGAGCTAAAAAAAGGTGAGTTAGTAGAGGTTCAATTGAGCGATTTCAGTTCTCAGGTAGTGAATGTCAACATGTACTATCAAAAGCATCAATATGTGCAACCCAAAATTAAAACTTTTGTTGAGCTTGCAAAAGAGATGTTGCTTTAAGGTTGCAGGGTATGGATAGACCTGGTGAACTTGTAGAAGTCTATGCGTAATATAAAGAAGGCCCAAAGAATAGAAGATAAACGCGAATTTGTTGAGAGTTCAATATTTAAGCGTTGAGGAATAAAAAGAATTTCATTACAGTGAGAATTGAGTATGGTGGAGGATGCAATATGAAAATATTAAAGAAATTAATCAAAATCGTTACAGGGCAATCAAATCCAATGCAGCTTTTTTTAGCTATACTGTTTGGGGGAATGATTGGTTTCTTACCAGGGTTTAGCTATGCACCATTACTATATATTATTGTAATTGGGTTATTGATATTGCTTAATGTCAATTTGGTCGTTGCCGCAATTATATATGCCGTTGCCAGGTTACTTTCATTTACTTTGGAGGTTGTTTCCTATCACGTTGGCGTGTTTGTATTAGATGGGTTTTTACAAGGCATTTTAAAATGGATGATTAATACACCTGTGTTTGCCTATGCAGGATTTGATTATTATTTGGTAACAGGAAGTTTTGTTTTAGCACTTATTTTGGGTCTGATCTTTGGTTACTTGATCACTAAGTTGGTTTCACTTGTAAAAGCCAAAATGGCAATAATGCAAACTGAGGAAACCCTATATGACAATATCGTTAATAAGCGCTTAATTAAAATGATTAGCTGGATTATCTTTGGACAGTCTGTGCACAAAATTGATTGGGTGAAGTTAAGAAATAGAAGGCTTAAACATCCTTTTCGGATCTTGGGTGTCATTATTATTGCTGTAGTGATTGTGTTTATATTTGTTTTAAGTGGTCTTTTGCAGTCACAAATGTTAAAAAATATTTTGGTTTCTGAGTTGACTAGAATAAACGGTGCAACAGTTGAGATTGATACGTTTAAGCTTGATATGTTTAATGGTAAACTCAATATCACAGGGCTTGAGATTGCGGATCCTAAGGACTTAAATCAAAATCGTTTTTATGCGAAAACACTCACGATGCAGGTGAATGTAAGCGAGTTGTTAACAAAAAGGTTGACTCTGAGTAATGTTGTTATAAACGACGTGTTAACAAATCAGCCGCGTACTATAAAAGCAATGCTTTATTTACCGAACATAGACACATCAATTATTCCCACGCCAAAAGAAGATAAAGTCGTACAACAAGCACAAACTCAACATATAAAAGACTTCGATGTAAAGTATTACGTGCAAAATGTACAGCAATATCAATCATATCTAAAGCAACTTAAGTGTCTCTTGGGTTGGCTTGTTCCTGATACAGCTAAACATGAGTCAGCTGATGTAAAACAGCAAGAAGCTAAGGTAACTCAAATGTATCACTACGCAGATAGACAAGCGACTGATTTAATCACTAACACCCCAACTCTCACAATTACAAAGCTTACGGTTAATAATATTAACTATTCAAATAATTTAATCTTTAACGCTATCGCCAGTAACGTTTCAACACAGCCGTGGCTCATTAAAGCACCAACGGCAATTAGGATTGTCTCAAAAGACCAAACGATCAAGGCGAAACTCATTAGCGCGAATCACTCAAAGATAGCGAATATGTTTTCACTGGAATTGAAAGATATGCCTGCTGATAAACTTCTTCAGGATATTAAGTTTAGCAAGGGTTTTGGTCTATCTGCAAAAACTTATTCACTAGAAGCACAAGGTAAATGGCAGTGGCAAGGCGATGAAATAATACTTGATCTACCAGTTAATTTGATTTTCCAAAATGCTAACTTATCAATTTCTGATGCGAATAAAATGATAGATCGCTTACCAATAAGTATAAAATTGATGGGAAGTTTAAATAATCCAGTTGTGCAAATCGATCAAAGTCAAGTACAGAGTACCTTAATCAAAGCGAGTACCTCAGAAATCAAGAGTCGACTCAAGGATGAATTGAATAATCGCTTACCTTTTGCTTTGTAATGTAATCGAAGGCGTAGCACTAGATTTGGTCTGAAAAATTTGGTTATTTCCAATAAAAAATAAAAAAATCAAAAAAAATTCTTGAAAAGAAATTTGCTATCACCATATATCTGCCTGCAATAAACAACAACATGTTTAACATAGCTTAAAAGAAGGAGTAAACATATGGCAATTCGCCCTTTACATGATAGAGTGTTGGTTCGTCGCGCTGAAGAAGAACAAAAATCAACAGGTGGTATTATCTTAACCGATAGCGCAAAAGAAAAACCGATGCAAGGTAAAGTGATTGCAACTGGAAATGGCAAAATCCTAACAGATGGTGCTGTTCGTGCATTGGACGTGAAAGTGGGTGATACGATTTTATTCGGGAAATACGCCGGGAATGAAGTCAAAGTTGATGGTGAAGAGCTATTGATGATGCGTGAAGAAGATATATTGGCAGTGATTGAGTAATTTGCGCATACTGCTAAGTTGAAATAGTTTATTTTTGGTTAAATTAATAAAGTTTAAAAGAGGAAAAGACATGGCCGCTAAAGAAGTAATGTTTTCAGATGATGCACGTGCTCGTATGTTAGAAGGTGTCAATACGTTAGCAAACGCTGTAAGAGTAACGCTTGGTCCTAAAGGTCGTAATGTGGTTTTAGAAAAATCATTTGGTGCGCCAGCAATTACTAAAGATGGTGTTTCTGTTGCCAAAGAAATCGAGTTAAAAGATAAGTTTGCTAACATGGGTGCACAAATGGTTAAAGAAGTTGCATCTAAAACAGCAGATATCGCAGGTGATGGTACAACAACGGCAACTGTTTTAGCGCAGGCACTATTAACTGAAGGGTTAAAAGCGGTTGCAGCGGGAATGAACCCAATGGACCTTAAACGTGGTATTGATAAAGCAGCTATAAAAGCGGTTGAAGCGCTTAAAGCATTATCTAAGCCTTGTGCAGATAACAAAGCGATTGAGCAAGTAGGAACGATTTCTGCAAATGCTGATGCAACAGTCGGTAAAATCATTGCCGAAGCGATGAAAAAAGTAGGATCAGAAGGTGTGATTACTGTTGAAGAAGGCAAGGGCTTTGAAGATGAGCTTGATGTTGTAGAGGGCATGCAGTTTGATCGTGGTTATTTATCACCTTACTTTGCCACTAACCAAGAAAATATGACTGCTGAATTAGAGAATCCTTATATCTTAATCGTTGACAAGAAAATCTCTAATATCCGTGAGTTGTTGCCTGTATTGGAAGGTGTCGCTAAATCTGGTAAGCCTTTGTTGATCATTGCTGAAGATGTAGAAGGTGAGGCACTTGCAACACTTGTGGTAAACAATATTCGTGGTGTTGTAAAAGTTGCTGCTGTAAAAGCACCTGGATTTGGTGATCGTCGTAAAGCAATGCTGGAAGATATTGCAATTTTAACAGGCGCGACTGTAATTGCTGAAGAGGTTGGTTTGACACTTGAAAAAGCTTCTGTTGAGCATTTGGGTGGAGCAAGTCGTATACAAATAACAAAAGATGATACAACTGTTATTGATGGTGCAGGGCAAAAGGCAAGTATAAATGCTCGTATAGCCCAAATTAAAAAACAAGTGGAGGAAGCAACTTCTGATTATGATCGTGAGAAGCTTCAAGAGCGTTTGGCTAAGCTTGCTGGTGGCGTTGCAGTTATCCGTGTTGGTGCGGTGACTGAAGTCGAAATGAAAGAGAAAAAAGATCGTGTGGACGATGCCCTTCATGCAACACGTGCTGCAGTTGAAGAGGGTGTTGTTGCTGGTGGTGGTGTTGCACTTCTTCGTGCACAAGCTACGCTTATTAACTTAAAAGGTGATAATGAAGACCAAAATCATGGTATTGAATTAACACGTCGTGCAATGGAAGCGCCTTTGCGTCAAATCGTTAAAAACGCAGGTGGTGAAGCATCTGTTGTTGTTAATAATATACGTGCTAAAGAAGGTAACTATGGTTACAATGCAGCAAACGATACTTATGGCGATATGATCGAAATGGGTATCTTAGATCCAACTAAAGTAGTGCGTTCTGCACTTCAACATGCTGCTTCCGTTGCTGGTTTGATGATTACAACTGAAGCTATGGTTGGTGAGATAAAAGAAGAAAAAGCTGATATGGGTGCTGCTGGTATGGGTGGCATGGGCGGTATGGGTGGAATGATGTAGTTCCATCGTTATTTAGTCATTGATAGTTTGGCTTATGCCAGACTGAATTTAAAAGGGGCGAAAGCCCCTTTTTGTTTTTCTAATCTTTAAGGTAAGGTTTGATCTTTAAAATGATTGATGGAAAATGGAATTATCAGCTTGCAATTTTTGCTTGTTTTTGTATATAATTCCGCGTCTTTTTAGTTTATGCAAAGATTAGATGTTTAAAAAACTACGGAGTAAATAATGGCAACTATTAACCAGTTGGTGCGCAATCCGCGCAAGAAAAAGGTTGTTAAAACGAATGTACCAGCCTTGAAGTCATGTCCGCAAAGACGTGGCGTATGTACGCGTGTTTACACAACGACCCCTAAGAAACCAAATTCAGCGTTAAGAAAAGTAGCGCGTGTAAGATTGACCAGTGGATTTGAAGTGACCACCTATATTGGTGGTGAAGGTCATAATCTTCAAGAGCATAGCGTTATTCTTATTCGTGGTGGTCGTGTGAAAGACTTACCAGGTGTGCGTTATCACACCGTTCGCGGTGCACTTGATACATCAGGTGTTAAGGACCGTAAAAAAGGTCGCTCTAAGTATGGTACTAAGCGTCCTAAAGCATAATTTTAATTCATTTATTTAGGTTAAAGGAAAGATAAAATGTCTAGAAGAAACCGAGCACCAAAACGCGAAGTATTGCCAGATCCGAAGTTTAAAAGTGAGATCGTTGCAAAATTCATTAATCACATCATGTTATCAGGTAAAAAGTCTATAGCTGAGAAAATTGTCTATGGCGCTTTTGATCAAATTGAAGTAAAAAAATCAGGGGAAAAAGCCACTGAGGTTTTTGAAAAAGCCTTAGAAGCAGTAGCGCCTATGGTTGAGGTTAAATCTCGCCGCGTCGGTGGTGCAACTTACCAAGTTCCAGTTGAAGTGCGAGCTGAGCGTCAAATGACGCTTGCTATGCGTTGGATTATTGATGCAGCACGTAAACGTAAAGAAAAAAGTATGGGCTTTCGTATTGCTGCTGAGTTAATGGAAGCTGTAGAAGGACGTGGTTCAGCTGTTAAAAAGCGTGAAGATACGCATAAAATGGCTGAAGCTAACAAAGCATTTGCGCATTTCCGTTGGTAATATTGGAGAAAACTCATGTCACGTATGACTGCGATTGAAAAATATAGAAATATTGGAATTTGTGCCCACGTGGATGCAGGTAAAACAACTACAACTGAACGTATATTGTTCTATACTGGTGTTTCACATAAAATTGGTGAAGTGCACGATGGTGCAGCAACAATGGATTGGATGGAACAAGAGCAAGAGCGTGGTATTACTATTACCTCTGCTGCAACAACAGTGTTCTGGCAAGGTATGGATAAACAGTTTGATAAACACCGTATTAACATCATTGATACCCCGGGGCACGTTGATTTTACGATTGAAGTAGAGCGTTCTTTGCGTGTGCTTGATGGCGCAGTTGTTGTATTCTGTGGTTCATCAGGTGTTGAACCTCAATCAGAAACAGTGTGGCGTCAAGCTAATAAATATGGTGTTCCACGTATCGTTTTTGTGAATAAAATGGATAGGGCTGGCGCGAATTTTGAACGTGTGTTAGGGCAAATTAGATCACGCTTAAAGGCAACTGTTGTCCCTGTGCAGCTTAATATTGGTGCCGAAGAAGAGTTTAAAGGCGTGATTGATCTTGTGCGCATGAAAGCCATCATGTGGAATGAGGAAGATAAAGGGTTAACTTACACTTTAGAAGAGATTCCGCAAGAGCTTTATGCACATGCTGAAGAGCTTCGTCAAGAAATGATTGAAGCAGCAGCTGAAGCAAATGAAGAATTAATGAATAAGTACCTTGAAGGTGAAGAGCTAACTGAAGAGGAAATTCATGCAGCTTTGCGTCAACGGGTTATTAATAACGAAATCGTATTAGCGTTTTGTGGTTCAGCGTTTAAGAATAAAGGCGTACAAGCTGTACTTGACGGTGTAGTGCGTTACTTACCAGCACCACATGATGTTCCAGCTATTCGTGGTGAGCTAGAAGATGGTAGTGAAGCTTCACGTAAGTCATCTGATGAAGAACCATTTGCTGCCCTTGCATTTAAACTTGCCGCAGACCCATTTATTGGAAACTTAACATTTATCCGTGTTTATTCAGGAGTGTTGAAGTCAGGTGATGCAGTTTATAATCCTGTGAAAGGTAAAAAAGAGCGTATTGGACGTATTGTACAAATGCACGCTAATAAGCGTGATGAAATTAAAGAAGTGCGTGCAGGTGATATTGCTGCTTGTATTGGTTTAAAACAAGTAACAACAGGTGACACACTTTGTGATGAAAATAATATTATTACGCTTGAGCGTATGGATTTCCCTGAGCCAGTTATCTCAGTTGCAGTAGAGCCAAAATCTAAAGCTGATCAAGAGAAAATGTCGATTGCATTGGGTCGTTTAGCAGCAGAAGATCCATCATTTCGGGTGAAAACAGATGAAGAGTCAGGTCAAACTATTATTTCAGGGATGGGAGAGCTGCATTTAGAAATTATCGTTGATCGCATGAAACGTGAATTCAAAGTGGAGGCAAACGTTGGTAATCCTCAAGTAGCATATCGTGAAACGATCAAACAAGGTGTTGAAGCTGAAGGCAAGTTTGTACGTCAATCAGGTGGTCGTGGACAGTATGGTCACGTTTGGATTAAGCTTGAGCCTCAAGAAATGGGCAAAGGCTTTGCATTCGTTGATGATATCGTTGGCGGTGTAGTGCCAAGAGAATACATCGGTGCAGTTGCTAAAGGTATTGAAGAGCAATTACGAAATGGTGTAATCGCTGGCTATCCTATGATTGATGTTAAAGCAACACTCTATGATGGTTCTTATCATGATGTGGATTCATCTGAGATGGCATTTAAGATTGCAGGCTCAATGGCAGTTAAAGCGGGTGCGCAAAAAGCCTCCGCAGTTCTTCTTGAGCCAATGATGAAAGTAGAAGTTGTAATGCCTGAAGAGTATATGGGTGACGTAATTGGTGATTTGAACCGTCGTCGCGGCATCATCTCTGGTATGGATGAAAATCCAAGTGGTAAAGTGGTTAATGCATTGGTGCCATTGGCAGAGATGTTTGGTTATGCGACGAACGTGCGTTCAATCTCTCAAGGGCGTGCGTCATTCTCTATGGAGTTTGAAAAATACGCAGAAGTCCCAGGCAATATTGCAGAAGAAATCATTAAAAAGCGTAACTCGTAACTTAGAAGGTTTAAAGAAAATGGCAACAAATATTAATAATCAGCGTATTCGCATTCGATTAAAAGCATTTGATCATAAATTGATTGATATATCGACTAAAGAAATTGTCGAGACAGCAAAAAGAACCGGTGCACAAGTTAAGGGTCCAATTCCTTTACCTGTACGCAAAGAGCGCTTTACGGTTTTGATTTCACCTCATGTAAACAAAGATGCACGTGATCAGTATGAAATCAGAACTCACAAACGTTTGATCGACATCGTTGAGCCAACTGAAAAAACAGTTGATGCCCTTATGAAACTTGATCTTGCTGCGGGTGTTGACGTTCAAATTAGCCTAAATTAATCAATCTTAATCTCTGTTTTTAATCTTTGTGTATCAAGAGGTGCACAATCATACTTAAAAAGCGACGTGAAGTCGCTTTTTTTATTTCAATGATTGGCATGTGATTAGGTTATGGGTATAACAAATATTAATTACTTATCTGCAGATAAGTAATTTTTTGCTGTTAAATATTTTTCAAGCTGTATATACTCAAGTTCATTGTATAACTTTCTTGCCAAACAAAATGATCACAATTGATTGTTTAAATAATATGATGGATGACACGAAAGTGAAGATTCGTCAAGCGGTTGAAAAATTAACATTGCTTGTTACAGATGAGCAAATTAACCAATGGGTTAATTACTTGGTCTTGCTTAGAAAATGGAATAAAATCTATAATATGACATCTATTACTGATTGGAATGAGATGCTGGTCAAGCATTTATTTGATAGCTTATCGGTAGCCCGTTTTATTAAGGGTCAACAAGTCATTGACGTTGGAAGTGGTGGTGGTTTACCAGGTGTGCCTTTGGCAATTTTAATGTCAGAAAAGCATTTTGTCTTGATCGATAGCGTTGGCAAAAAAATTCGTTTTTTAAATCATGTCAAAAAAGCACTGAGCTTGCAGAATATTACACCTATTAACATTCGCATTGAGTCATATCAACCAAAGACTTTATTTGATACAATTATCTCACGGGCATTTAGTTCAGTGGGTGATTTTTATCATTTATGCCATCATCTTGTTGCAAATGATGGACAATTGATTGCAATGAAAGGTGCGGATTTGGAGCTTACAGCCTTGGAAAATTTAAACCAATATTTTGAAACGTTTGAAGTAAACGTACCACTCTTAGAAGCAAAGAGACATGTGATACGCATCACCAAACAACATAGATAATCTCCATACATGAAGAAAAATTTGCAAAATCCTGAGTGAAGCGTTATTTTTTTGATTTCCATAACCTGGAAAAGTACCTTAATTAGCTAAAAATACTTTTCTTACTGCCACTATTTCTTTAAGGCTTAATTTATCAACTGAACTTTCCCTAATTTTGTAAGAATTTGCTGTTGATGAGCTGCAAATCAAAATTTATCCCTGTATCTTAGGGTTGCTAAAAAAACTGGAGCAACTCATGAATGGATACCTTACAGCTTTTACTAACTCACTTGCAAGCATTTTTCAGAAGGAGTCATCAATAAAGCTGATAGTTGCCAACTTTAATAAACGAAGGGTTTGCAAAAATGATAAATTTAAGCCAAAAAAATCACAAAGCTCATGGCTTCAGATGATTATTGAGCTAACTGTCTAACAGAACTTGGGAAAGTTTAGATTAGAGTAAAACGTAACGAAAAAGTAAAATGTAAGGAAATAGTATAAAAATGAATAGAGATTTTATAGAGCGTCTTTCTCATAATAGTAAATTATATATTGGTTACCCTCCTGCTACGGATTTTAAATATGATTATCTATCTGATGTGCTTAACTATTCCATAAATAATCTAGGTAACCCTGAAAATTTGTCAAACGCATTTAGTTCGCATGAATATGAAAAAGAAGTGATCCATTTTTTTCTAAAGCTTTACAAAAGTAGTTACCATGAGTCGTGGGGATACATTTCTCATTGTGGCACTGAAGCAGCGTTGAATGGATGTTGGCTTGGCAGAAACTATTTAAGTGATTCAAATCGTTCAAATTGTATTATTTTAGCATCAGAGTATGCTCATTACTGTATAGATAAAATTGCTAATATACTCAATTTACCTTTAATTCGTATAAAAACTGATGAAAAAGGGAATATTATAGAAGACGCTTTATCTACAACTTTGAACTTAAATAAAGGAAAATCTGTTATCTTTTTCGCTACTCTTGGAAGTACAATAACCTCATCAATTGACCATATTGACCTGTTTAAAAAACATGCTGATGCATTTAATATAAAATATTATATTCATGCTGATGCGGCTTTTGATGGTTCGTTTTTACCTTTCACTAAATATCAATTAAAGTTAGGTTATGATTTTGACTCAATAAATATTAGTGGTCATAAATTTATTGGCTCTCCAATTCCTTCTGGAATTTTTTTAGTAAATAAAAAATATTTAAAGAATCGAGAAATTGAGTATGTCAAGAATAATGATTTAACTATTGCTGGAAGTAGAAACGGTATTTCCCCAATATTGCTTTATGAAGGTATACGTAATATTGGTGGATACAATGGTTTAAAAGAAAGGTATATAAAGTGCTTAAATAATGCTAATGAGATCTTACAATATGCCATTGAAAATAATATAAATGCTTGGAAAAATGACCATGCAATTACAGTGGTTTTTGATCGAGTAGATGATGAAATTATGAAAAAATGGCATGCTCCTAGTTATAAACGATATACAACAATAACTGTCTTGCCAAAAACAAATTTTAATATGATTAAGGAATTTATTAACGACATTACCTTTTATAAAAATTATAAAAAAACAAGGGACAATACGATCACCTACTATCCAAGCAAAGTTTCATCATTACTTTAACTGTATTTCCCATTTTCCTTTCCGATTCTGATACCTTGTGATTGCTTTCTAGTACAAACAAAAATCCCTTGATCCCTCACTACTATTAAAGGTATTAAAGGATTTTTGAAACCTTTAATTATGGGCTATAAAGTTTAACGAAAGTTACTGAAACTATTTGAATTATTGTTTTGATTTTCTTGTTGTCTTAACCAAAAGAAAAGCTTTAGTTCTCCTGGTTCTGCCTCATTTTGTGAGGTGAGACTTTGAATAAATTTATCTCTGTTGTTAGCATCGTTTTTCTTTGTTTCATCAAATTTAACAAGAGGAGGTGTTGACAGGTAGTCAATACTAGAATTGATTTTGTTCACTACATTTTGTACAGCAGCTTCTTGTGGGTTTTCTTGATTTATTGAACTATAAGTGATTGGTGTATAGTAATAAATATCGTATTGGTTTCCTAATGGAGTAGTCGCGTAGATGCTATCAACCTTATTATTATCGCTAAAGTAACATTGTGCATATCTATCGTTACATTCTCTAATAAGTTGCTCTTTTGGAACAGGTGTAGTAAACACCCACTTATCATTATCCTTACACCATTTCCCAGGCAAATAACCGACTTTATGTTGATAAAATTTAGATAATATAGGGATATTAAATTTTGTGGTAAATAACGTCTTTTCATCTTTATCTTTACAGGTAACAAAGGTGTAATCCAAATTTTGTGATAAGAAAAAATCGATATTGAGTGTATCTACCGCCGATTTGCTAAAGAAAAAAGGATGGCAACCTGTGAAAAAATAAATATTCTCTCTAAAATTATACGCTGTCAAGGCTTTATCGATTAATCCATTTATATAAGGATGGTCGGTAGAAATTCTCAATAGGAAATTATAAAGTACAACAAAGCTTACTCCGAATTGGTTTTCTGTAAAATATTTGTTAGATGTTAACAAGTCTCCACCAGCTTTATAAAGCGTACTAGCAGCCATTGGTGTAACTAGATTGTCAATAATGAAAGTCATTGCTGTTTTTAGCTCGTCATACGTATCATCTATGTAGCCTATGGATGTTTGCTTTATTGCTTCCGATAATATGGAAGAGACAGCATATAAAGCTATTGGCTTTATCGTGCTCTTTACAAGCGGAAAATTTAATTTTGCTATATGGTCAAGCACTTTCTTTAGACGTTCAGTAGTTTCTATTTTTTTGTTTTGTAAATTGTTTGGCATGAATTATGTTCCTTAAAAAATAACCTGAGATTTGTGATTTATCATAGTTAAAAGTTAACGAATCAACTTAAGATAATAAATAGCTGCCATCAAAATTAGTCAAATTGTCCTTTACCCTATCCTGATAGGTGAAGGTTTTATGGTATATATTATTCGCAAGTGGTGTCCATCTACTTTTCGCGTTATACTGATGGCCAATTTAGATCGCCTTTGGTTTAATATGGATAATCAACGAGATAAGACTACGCATTTTGGTTTTAAAGAGGTCAAATGGCAGGAGAAACAGCAAAAAGTTGCCGAAGTTTTTCATTCGGTTGCTACTAAGTATGACGTTATGAATGATGTCATGTCGTTTGGGATTCATCGTATTTGGAAAAAAATCACAATTCAAAAAGCAGCGGTTAAGCCTAGTAATATGGTGTTAGATTTAGCTGGTGGTACAGGTGATTTAGCGTATCAATTTACTTGTCAAGTAGGCGATAATGGTAAAGTGATCTTAAGTGACATCAATGCGTCAATGTTGGATGTCGGTAGAGAAAAGTTAACTAATAGAGGCTGTCTTGGTAATATTGAATACGTCCAAGCCAATGCAGAATACTTGCCTTTTTCAGATAATATATTTGACTGTATTACTATTTCATTTGGGCTTAGAAATGTAACCGATAAAGACAAGGCATTGCAATCTATGTATCGTGTATTAAAACCAGGAGGGCGATTGCTAGTGCTAGAGTTCTCTAAGCCGATCTTTCCTATTTTAAGTCAGATCTACGATCAGTACTCGTTTAAAGTTTTACCTGTTATGGGACAAATTGTTGCTCAAGATGCTGATAGTTATCGTTATCTTGCCGAATCCATTCGTAAACACCCGGATCAAGAGACTTTAAGGCAAATGATGTTGAATGCAGGTTTTGATAAAGTAGAATACCAAAACATGGCAGCTGGTGTAGTAGCATTACATATTGGTATTAAGTACTAGGTGGGAAGATGGACAAAAACCATGTTATTAAGCTCATCAATTATCTTATTTATCAAACATTAAGGCTTGACCCTCAACGGAATTACTTGCTGCAACAGTTAGCAGGTGAAGCATTAGCTGTTGATATTGGAGACTTGAATCTTAGCTGTGTATTGATACCACAACACAATACATTGTTATTATCTATAACTGAAATGGCAGCAAACAATCGTCTAAGAGGAAAGTCAGGCGTGCTTGTTGCGATGTGTTTAAGCCCAAATCCGCAACACTTTATTCAAACCGACAAAGTCAATTTTAGCGGTGATATTCAAGTGTTGCAGCGTTATAGCAATTTCTTTAAAGCAATTCGACCAGATTTAATTTTTACTTTAACTCAAGGTAAGAACAATACTTTAAGTTCATTACTGGATAAACCTCTAACTGCTTTAAATCATTGGTTTAGAGTGAGCAAAGAGAAACTGCCAATAGAATTAAGAGAATATCTGCAATATGAAAAAAACTTTTTTCCATGTCGCCAGGAGCTTGAAGATTTCTTTATGGATGTACAAATTTTAAAAGAGGATACAGATAGGGTAATAGCCAAACTTAATAAATATTTAAAACTGATTGAAATGATTGAGGGAGTGCATGAGTAAAGTTAAAAAATGGCTGCGCTTAATCTATATTGGTTATATTTTCAATAAATATAATGTTACGGCGATGATGACAAATCTGCCCTTGTTAAGAGCATTAAGGTTTACACTTATTTTTAACCCCTATTATTGGCTGAATTGCAACAAGCTTGACCGTGGCACACGGTTACGTTTGGCACTAGAAACTTTAGGTCCTATTTTTATTAAGTTTGGTCAAGCATTATCGACAAGGCGTGACCTTTTGCCGCATGATTTAGCAAATGAATTGGCAAAGCTACAAGATAAGGTTCCACCCTTTGCCAGTGAGTATGCAATTCAAACGATTGAAAAAGCCTTACAGCAGCAGATTGATAAAGCATTTTTAAAGTTTGATATAAACGCCTTGGCTTCGGCGTCAATTGCACAAGTTCATGGTGCAACTTTGAATACAGGTGAAGAAGTCGTGGTTAAGGTGTTGCGTCCTAATATTGAGAAAATATTAATTCAAGATACAGAGCTTTTAAAAGCGCTAGCAAGTATGTTGGAACGTTATGTTCCTTCAACAAGGCGATTGCGTCCAGTAGAAGTGGTTGCTGAAATAAGTCGTAATCTTTTGGATGAGCTTGATTTACAACGTGAGGCTGCTAATGCCTCGCAACTTAAGCGAAATTTCAAAGATAGCCATATTCACTACGTGCCAGAGGTCTATTGGCAGTATTGTCGTAATAATTTATTAACGATTGAAAAAATCAAAGGTATTCCAGTTTCAGATATTGAAACTTTGAAATCTTTAGGCACAGACTTAAAGCTTCTAGCCGAGCGAGGTGTTGAGATATTCTATACTCAAGTCTTTAGAGATTGTTTCTTTCATGCCGATATGCACCCAGGTAATATTTTTATAGATGCGTCAAATCCAAAAGATCCTAAATACATATCGATTGACTTTGGTATTGTCGGCACCTTAACGCGTGAAGATCAGCATTACCTAGCTGGTAATTTTTTGGCGTTTTTTAACCGTGATTATAAAAAAGTTGCCGAGCTTCATATTGAATCGGGTTGGGTGCCATATGATACGCGTGTGGATGAGCTAGAATCGGCAATTCGAACTGTCTGTGAACCGATCTTTGAAAAACCACTAGCTGAGATTTCATTTGGCTACACTTTAATGCGTTTGTTTCAGGTGGCAAGGCGTTTTAACATGAGTGTGCAACCACAATTGGTGCTATTACAGAAAACACTTTTAAATATTGAAGGATTGGGACGAGATTTATATCCAGATTTAAATTTATGGGCAACTGCCAAACCATTTTTAGAGAAGTGGATGAAAACGCGAGTTGGCTGGCAAGGATTTATAAAGCGTTCGATGAAGAGTTTGCCAGAGTTAAGTGAACGCCTGCCAGATATGCCAGAGCTGTTGTTTGAATTATTAAATACAAAAGTTAAACAACTTAAAGTAATACAAGACAATAATAAAGATGAGCGTTTGATAAAGCATTCCAAAAAACGTGGGATGATATTAGGTTTTGGTCTGTCATTAATAGCGATTGGTATTATAAGCAGTTATGATATTGGCATTTTTAATAGTGTTCATGCTTTTATAAAGCAGCATTATGAGTTAGTCGGTGGAATTGGTGTAGTACTAATTATCTATTATTGGCTAACAAGGCAAAAGGATTAAGGAGATAAAATGAGTGACTGTATTTTTTGTAAAATCATCAAAGGTGATATTCCAGCCAATAAGGTCTATGAGGATCAAGACATGGTAGCTTTTCATGATGCTTTCCCTGCTGCAGAAACACATGTATTGGTTGTGCCTAAAAAACATATTGATAGTTTAAATCATTTACAGGAGGAAGATGCGGAGTTGATAGCTAAAATTAGCCTTGCGATTCCAAAACTTGCTGAAACGTTAGGTTTAGAGGGATATAAGACACTTGTTAACACAGGTAAAGCAGGGGGTCAGAGTGTGTTTCATTTACATTACCATATTTTAGGTGGTAAATTTCTCAAAAAAGATGCGCTACAGAATACTTAGTAGCATAGTAGCACATGATTTTTAATGTATTAATTTCATGAGTAGATATTGTTTGCCTTATTTTGCGACTTGATTTATGAGAATGAGTTTGTTAGGATGCCTGGGTTTTGTTTAATGCAAAGGTCAAATTAGTTAGCGAAATCACGATGATTGAGCTTAATAACAAATCCACCATAAGTTGAGAATATGATTAAGTTTCTGGAGGGGTGTCCGAGTGGTTGAAGGAGCACGCCTGGAAAGCGTGTATACGTTAACGCGTATCGAGAGTTCGAATCTCTTCCCCTCCGCCACATTTTTTATAGAGAACTTTTCTCACGTCTTTTTGAGCTAGTGTTATCAGGTCTCAAAACCCCAGTATTTGTGCGCTTTCCAGAGTTTTTGCTTGCTGTTAGACCCGTACCTCACTTTCTCCAATTTCGCCATTTTACCCACAAAATCTCTGTTTTTACCCTCTCCATCTCCGATACATGCGAACACTCGTGTCGAAGGTACGCATGTCATCAAACCCTCTATTTACCTGGGTTTTAGAGAATTGCCGTTTTTTGACCCCTCACTTTTTAGAGAACGAAAACCGGAGTAGAGAATGGAATTCGAAACGGAGAATAACTTTAGTCTTGACTCATATAGTAAACTCGAATACTATATCCATAAATACGATAAAGGTGTAATATGTGGACAAGAACTTATAGCAAAACATTCCAAGGTTTAAAGCGCGAAGATATTTGGCGGATCTGGACGGACATTAATAACTGGCCAACGTGGCATGGTGATTTGGATTACTGCAAGCTTGAGGGTGACTTCAAAGTTGGCAATCACTTCTTCTTAAAGCCTAAAGGCGTTCAGCCGGTAAAAATCGTGCTTACTGAAATTAATGAAGGCTATTCATTCACTGATTGTACATCTTTCTTTGGCGCCAAAATGTATGATACTCATGCCATGGAAGAGACTGTAGACGGTTTAAAACTTACCAATAAACTGGTTGTGACCGGGCCGCTAAAATGGCTCTGGATCAAGCTTGTAGCCCAAAATGTTGCTGATACTATAGCAGAAGAAACAGAAAACCTTGTAAAGCTTGCAAGGAGTCTTCATGTCTAACTTACCTTTCGGTTTTGATAAGCCTGAAGACAGTCCCGGTTTTCTTCTTTGGCAAACAACTATGATCTGGCAACGGCAAATTAAAAAAGCTCTTGAGCAATACAACGTTTCTCATGCGCAGTTTGTGATTATAGCAACCCTCATGTGGTTTGAGGCTCATGGATATGATACGACTCAAATCCTTATCGTTAACTGGTCTCAGCTTGATAAGATGACTGTATCAAAATCTCTTAAAAAACTTGCTCAAATGGGTCTTGTAAATCGTATAGAGCATGAGGTAGACACACGTGCAAAGAGCGTTTCGCTTACCGAAAAAGGTAAAGAGATGGTGCGTACTTTAGTCCCCATTGTAGAAGGTATTGATAGTACTTTTTTCAGCAAAGCCTCTGATCAGGAGCAAAAAAGCCTTGTGCAAATTTTGGCGAAATTAACTGCAAGTACCACAGATGAATAAGAAAGCAAAATTCTGGATTGGCGTTGCTTGCAAAGAGCATGTGGAAAATGGGGTTAAGCTTGGTATTTGTCAATTTTGCCACGGTAAATCTGCGCCCGCTAAGCGACTATCCCGTGGTGATTTTGTGATTTATTATTCATCTAAAATAACCATGGCAGGATCTGATCTCTATCAAAAATTTACTGCAATTGGGGAGGTTATTGATGATGCGCCTTACCAAGTAGATATGGGGGATGGATTCAAACCATTTAGGCGTAATATCAATTATTTTGAAGCAAAGCACATTGATATCAAACCGCTTGTGCCGTTGCTGCCCTTTATCAAAAATAAAAATTCATGGGGCTACGTTTTCCGCTATGGTTTTTTAGAAATTGATCAAGAGTCATTTGGGATCATTGCGCATCATATGCTTGGTTTTAATCCGTTATTACAGGGGAACAGATGATACCAATAAAACCAAATCTTGAAGATAAAAAATCAATGCCTGAATTTCGGTCGCACGTTTTTTTATAATCTTTATACTGAGTGTAAGTAACCGGAAGGCTTAAAGCGAAAGACCAATTAATACAGGATTTAAATGATAACGGAAGTACAAAAACAAGAATTTTATCAGGCACTCCTTGATAAGAATATACACTATGAAGGTGTATTTTTTGTGGGCGTTCAAACAACAGGCGTTTTTTGTCGTCCTACATGTCCAGCACGAAAACCAAAATTTGAGAATTGTGAATTCTATAAAACAGCGCAAGAAGCATTGCTAGCATCTTTTAGGCCATGTATGCGCTGTCGCCCCCTTTCTCATCCAAACCAGGTATCGGATTTAGTTCGTACGCTCGTTGATGCCGTTGAAGCTGATCCAGCAAGGCGCTGGAAAGATAGTGATTTTGAAGAGTTATCAGTAGATGCATCAACAGCCCGTCGTCAGTTCAAAAAACGATTTGGAATGACCTTTGTTGAATATGCGCGCGCAAGGCGCATGGGGCTTGCATTCAAACAAATACGCACGGGAGATGCTGTAATTGAAGCTCAACTGAATACAGGGTATGAATCCAGCAGTGGATTTCGAGATGCTTTTTCTAAAATTATGGGAGCTGCACCTACAAAATTTGAAGGGCAACATACAATTCTAAAAGCCTCTTGGATTGATACAAGGCTCGGGCCCATGATTGCAATTGCCGATGAGGCTGGTCTTTACCTTTTAGAATTTGTTGACAGACGCGGTTTGGAGCGTGAGGTTGAAAGGCTTAGACTTAAAACAAAGGCAGCTATTATTCCAGGCGTCACCGATCCAATTAAATCCATCACACTTGAACTGGAGTCTTATTTCGAAGGAAAACTCAAAGAATTCAAAACACCTCTACATCTTCTAGGCAGTCCCTTTCAGAAGCTTGTTTGGGATGAGCTCATTCGTATTCCTTATGGGACCACACGAAGTTATATGGCTCAAGCAACAGCTATTGGCAAAAATAAAGCTTACCGCGCTGTTGCAAATGCTAATGGTGCCAATCAACTGGCGATTATCATACCCTGTCATCGCATCATCAATACTAATGGCGACCTTGGCGGATACGGCGCTGGCGTCACACGCAAAAAATGGTTGCTTGAGCATGAGGCAAGCCATGTCTGATACCATTCAACATTTACAAGAAATTCTAGGGTACTCGGTTGATTCAACACCGGAAAGAGTATCCATTTACTTTAAAACCAGTCCGGGTGATTATGCTGAGCATGATCACTTTATGGGCATTACGGTTCCCGTTTTGCGAAAAATTGCCAAGAGATTTATGACCATAAATCTTGAAGAATTAGGCTTTTTGATACAATCACAAATCAATGAAGAACGATTACTAACGCTTATCATTTTAGCTGCGCAATACAAGGCTGGAGCCCTCGCCCAAAAAGAAGAAATCTATCAATTTTATAGAACCAATATGCGCCATATCAACAATTGGAATTTGGTTGACTCTTCTGCGCATCTTATTATAGGAGCTCATCTTTTTGAGAGGGATCGTGATGTGCTTGAAGAATTAGCTGCGTCTCAAAACTTATGGGAACGCAGAATAGCAATTGTCTCAACCTGGTACTTTATTCGTAAGTCAGACTTAGAGTGGACGTTTAAGATAGCAAAGTTATTGCTAAATGATTCCCACGATCTGATTCATAAAGCTGTGGGCTGGATGCTCCGTGAAGCGGGCAAAAAAGATGAGGCTAGACTAATATCGTTCCTTTGCGACAATGCACATCAAATGCCTAAAACCATGCTAAGATATGCTATGGAGAGGTTATCTAAAGAGCAGAAGATTGTTATAAAAAATTCAGCCGCAGCAGCCTAATCTGCACCCTCACTACTGTAAATTATTAAAACACTCAAGCAGCAGTTTTTCGAGCAACACCTTATGTTCCCCGCTTATCGTAGCGAGCATACGTGCTTCAACATCGCGAATCATATCATGCGCTTGAATCACGACTTTGTGACCTTGATCCGTCAATTCTGTGCATAAAATCCTGCCGTGCTGCGGATCGCTTTTTCTTTTTACGAGGCTCCTTTTTTCTAAATTAGAGACAATACCATGCATGGTTTGAGCGGTGATAAAAGCTGATCTAGCTAGAGCTGCATTAGATATACCAGGTCGGAGCTCTAATTGCGCCAGTACTGCATATTGTGGCGTTGTCAGATCAAGGGTTTTTAAAGCTTCGTCCATGCGAAGGCGCAAGCTGTGTTGCGTCTGTTTTAGTTTATAACCTAGCAAACCTGCGACATTTATTTCTTGAGATGTTGACATATCAGTGCCCTTACATTATATTATCAGCGTGCTTATACTATAATAGGAGTTCGATATGAATACAACAAATTCTGAAAGTGATACTAACTTAAAGTCTGCGGAAAACTATTACAATTCCATGCTTGCAAAAGACTTTGATAAAATGGCTGGCTACCTGCATGACAACGTGCATTTTATCGGGCCACTCGCAGAAATGCATAGCAAAGATGCAGTTGTTTCAGCTGCAAAGAATTTCGGTGGGATATTGCAGGACATCCAAATCAGGTCACGTTTTGCAGCCGGCGATCAGATCATGTTCGCCTACGATATGATTGTTCCAGCACCCATTGGTAAATTTAGGGCAGCGGTGCTGATGGAATTCACGGATCGGCTTATCTCTAAAATCGAGTTGTTTTATGACGCCAGCCCCTTTGAAGAAAAGAAAAGTGAAATTTTCTCGCAATAATAGTGTCATTCAGTAAAATATCGCATGAAATGAGACAAAATTAGGGGGAACTACCTTCTAAATTGTGGGAATAGAACATGACTGACTTGATAAATTTATACCGCCAAGCCGAGGATTATTTTTTCAGAGGCATTGCCTCAAAATGCTTAGATCTAGGCGATGGAGCTAATGCTTATATGACTGGTGGTGCTGAACTCAATTTTATTTACATTACAAGAAATACAAACGTTCTTGATAAAATTTTAATCCAAGGAAAGCAGTTTTTCGACGAGGATAACCTTGCTTTTGATATTATCATCCCACAAGAATTTTGTACCTCTCAAATGGTAGATATTTTAAATACGATGGGTTATCCCCAGAAAAGTAAATCCGTTTCAATGGTTGTGGACTTAGATAAATTTGCAATGGGGCAAACTGCGAGTTTTGGTGATGAAACCGCGATTAAAGCGAATGATGATCAATTAAATGACTGGATGATGCCATTGATAGGCGCATTTGAATCTACTTTTGAAGTTTGTTCGATCTATGCAATCATCCATGAAAATGCCTTAAAAAGGAATATTAATCTCCACCATTTCAGCTTATACAAACAGGAAAAACCAATCGCATCCATTACCTTGTCACTGAACAATAGCATTGCAAGAATTGATGATGTTGGCACCGTGCCTGAATTGCAGGGCAAAGGATATGCGACGCATCTCATGCGTTACGTACTATCAGAGGCAAAAAAATTAGGGGCTCACCATTGCTTTTTAGAGTCCTCCGATTCAGGTCTTGGGGTCTATCAAAAACTTGGGTTTGAACCTCTGTTTAAAAACAATATTTTTTCAGGGAAAAAATGAGCGTGGCTCCACAATGCATGTAGAATCATGTAAGGAAGATGAAAAGCTATTTAGCGTTATGCCTAAATTAGCTGGAATGTTTAGCGATGCAGGGAAACAATCTTATTATCGATGAAGTGTTATTTAATGAAGAGTCTTTAAAAGCTTACGTCCAGCATTTAAAGGGTCACAACGTTTATTACATCGGCGTTTTTTGTGATCTGACAGTTATGCAAGAGCGAGAAATCTTAAGGCGTGATCGATGTATTGGTCTCTCTAACGATCAAATCGACAGAGTACACCAAGGTGTTTTAAATTCATACGAGTTTAAGGTCGATACAACTGCCATATCTCCTTTTGAAGCAGCCCACCTGATACTCAAGTTTATTGATGATAACCCCGCGCCAAAAGCCTTTCAACTATTAGAAAAGCAGGAGTAGATTATGACCATTACCTTCGAACCACTGCATGAATCACATTTCCCTCTACTGCTCAAGTGGCTAGAGACATCTCACGTCAAAAAATGGTGGGATCAGGATGTGAGGTATACAATGGATTTGGTACGTGAAAAATATAGCTCATACATCAAAGGCTATAAGCTTGCGGATGGAATCAAAAAAGCTATCCAAGGCTTCATTATCCATAACAATCAGAAGCCGGTTGGATACATTCAAATTTATAATGCATATGATTTTCCTAGAAGCAAACCACTTTCAGGTCTGCCAGAAAGCCTGGGGGCATTTGATATTTTTATTGGCGAAGAAGAGGCTTTGCAACAAGGTTTGGGCTCAAAAGCAATATTAGAATTCCTGAAAATACATGGCGGCCAATACAGTCATATTTTCGCCGATCCAGATTCGAGCAATATTGCAGCGATTAAAGCTTATGAAAAAGCAGGTTTTAAAAGGTTAGTTGAGCAAAAAGATACTGGGGAGGTATGGATGTTAAAAGGGTTACCTTCAAGAAATGAAGCACTAGCAACCATCCAAAAACTAATTAAAGAACGCTATTCTGAGGCTAAAGCCGTATTCTGGGCAGGATCAGTTTCGACTAATCAGGGAACAAGTGCATCTGATTTGGATCTTGTGATTGTTTTTGAATCATTGCCACACGCTCATAGAGAAGCCTTTATTTATGACAGTTGGCCAATTGACGCATTTATTCATGATCTTGACACCTTGCGATATTTTTTTGAAGAATCAAGAACCGGAAATGGCATTTCTGGCCTCTGCTATATGATTTTGAATGGACGCGAGGTAACTAATCCTGGCGTTTTTTCAGAAAATGTTAAAACACTTGCGCAAGAAGTTTTGAATGCAGGGCCAGCTATTTGGGACCAAGAACAAATCAACAAAGAACGATTTTTAATTACCGATGTTCTGGATGATATTAAATATCCAGCCGGGCGCGATGAGCAGATTGCATCCGCTGCGTGGTTACTTGAAGCTCTGGGGCAATTTTATTTTAGAAGCCAAAACAAGTGGTGTGCCAGCGGTAAATCAATTATCCGTTATTTAAAAGATGATAACCCTGCTTTGGCTTCAGAATTCGTAGCTGCGTTTGAAAGCCTTTTTCAAAGCGGTGATGCTAGGGCAATCGAAACTTTAGTTACAAAGATACTGGGGCCACATGGAGGTTTGCTTTGGGATGGCTTTAGGTCGGATGCACCGGCAGAGTGGAAAGCGTTCGATGAAAACAAAATCTTAGCTGAACTTAAATCAAGAGAACCAATCTTTCATCATTCTGAAAAATTTGGAAAAACAAAACAAGATATTGAAAACCAAATGTGTGATGAATTTTGGGAAGTTGGTGCATCTGGTAATGTCTATACCAAACAAGACATCACAGAAACTCTGCTTGAGCGGTATAACGACCGAGATTATCAAGATACTTGGGAAGCAAAGGACTTTGAGCTCACAAAAATCGCACCGGATAACTATTTACTGACGTACATTCTTATCCAAGCCAAAACAAGAGTGACAAGAAGATCAACGATTTGGCGAAGAATAAATGGTGATTGGAAGATCCTCTATCACCAAGGAACCGTAATCGATGGGGTTAATTTATGATACAACCAAAAATAATCCTCTACATTGCAACTTCACTTGATGGCTTTATCGCAGATATTAACGGTGGTGTTGACTGGCTTCCGCATCCAAAAGATGATGCTGAACTCGAGGCTGTTGGCTACAAAGACCTAATGGAACGCATTGATACAATTCTAATGGGAAGCCAAAGCTACAAACAAATTTTAGGTTTTGGTGATTGGGGATGGTCGGATAAACAAACTTATGTTTTCACCTCCAAAAAGCTTGAAACCGATAAACCCTATATCAGCATTACGCACGATAGCCTACTTGAGTTTATGGCCAAGTTCAAAGACCGCAAATCGGATAAAGACATCTGGCTCTTAGGCGGCGCTCAGCTTGCCCAAAGCTTTGCACAAGAAGGCTTTATTGATGAAGTCATTCTTACAATTGTTCCTCAAACTTTAGAAGCAGGTATACTGCTTGGTTTAACTTTTGAAAAGTTTGATTTAACGGGACAAAAAGCTTTGACTGATGGGATGATACAAAAAATTTATTTGAGGAAAAACACATGAACATTAAATTTCACAAAGCTTCGCTATCATATATAGACACCATCTTTAGTTGGCTTGCCGAGCCTCATATGATGGAGTTCTGGGATAACAGCCAGGAACATAAAGATGATATCCTTAATTTTATACAGGGAAAGCCGCAAACTTATTTTGCAGGAACAACGAAGTACTGGATCTGTTTTATCGATAACCAGCCGTATGCTTTTGTTCTGTCTGATATTCTCAAAAAAGATCAAGAAGACCTTTCGAAGACGCACCTTGCAAACATGTCTGAAACGGGACATACAATCGCGCTTGATTTTGGTATAGGCAATAAAGAATATTTAGGGCGCGGACTGGCGGCGCCTACGCTGTCGGAATTTATGATTTTTTATAAAAAAGACATAGATCCGAAAGCCGATACATTTTTTATCGATCCAGACGAAAACAATCCTAGAGCTATAAGAGTTTATAATAAAGCCGGCTTTACTAAAGTTGGCCAATATCAAGCAATGCAAGGAGCGTTCATCGGACACAATAGCGATTTAATGGTAAAAAAACTATGACTGTTACAGACATTAATCACATCACTTTAGCTGTTACTGACATCCACCGAGCTTTCTCGTTTTACAAAGATGTTTTAGGGTTTAAACCATTAGTTAAATGGGATCAAGGAGCATATTTCTTGATAGGAAAATTTTGGTTCTGCCTCAACGTTGATTTAGCAAGGGAACCTCAGTCTTGTTACACCCATTATGCATTTAGTGTAAGCAATGAAGATTTTGAAATGATGGCTGATAAAATTCAAAACTCCGGCGCTCACATTTTTAAAGAAAATACATCTCCTGGTGAATCTCTCTATTTTCTTGATCCAGATGGGCACAAATTAGAAATTCACGTTGGAAACAGCCAAGCCAGGATTAAAGCCAAAAAAGCCAACCCTGGCAACTGGAAAAATGTGGAGTGGTTCGTATGATAAAGATTGATCTTTTGAAAAATCATCTAAATCATATAACAAAACTAATGCAATTATGCACATTAGTTATTTTTGTGTTGATGAATAACATCATTGTATTTGCTGCTCCTGTTCAGAAAATAAATTTTTGGAACACTCAGCAAAAAGGAGCAAATATCTTTAATCGCAATATCACTTCAGATGATATAAAAGCAGCTAAAAAATATGGAATCAAATTTATAAGATTAGCACCAGATAAGTTCGCAAGTTTACATCGTGATTTTTTAATAGGAAATGCTGATGATTATCGTGGATTAATCAAAGAAGACCTAGAACAGCTAAAAAAGATCTTGGATATATGCTACCAAGAGAAAATGCCTATCGTAATCACTATGCTCAGCCTTCCCGGATCGCGCTGGAAGCAAAATAATCAAGATAGAGACGACCTAAGGATTTGGAAAGACGAAAAGTATCAGACTCAGACCGCTCTCTTTTGGCAAGATTTGGCTAAAGCATTAAAAGACCATCCTGCAATTGTAGGGTACAATCTACTCAATGAGCCTCATCCTGAAAGAATTTTTGCATCTAAAGAAGTGCACATAAATACAGTACGTCAAGAAGAGGCTCAACAAATGCTTTACGACTTTTATAACCGTATCATAAAGCATGTAAGGCTAATTGATAAAGATACGCCTATTATTCTCGATAGTTCTGCATATGCTGATGCTAAAACATTTCGGTTGTTGATGCCTCAGGAGGATCAAAACATTTTGTACTCCTTTCACATGTATGAACCTTATGAATATACAAATCATAAAATGAACAAAGGTAAATACCAATATCCTGGTTGTATCAATCAAAAGCAATGGAACCAAAAGGCTCTCGCAGAATACATGTCAGCGGTTAGTAGATTTCAAAAAGCTCATAATATAGCAAGCGATAAAATATTAGTTGGTGAATTCGGTGGATACCGTATGTCAGCTGGTTTGGAAAGATATTTTGAAGATCTCATTACAATTTTTGATAAAGAAGGTTGGCACTTTGCCTTTTATGCTTTTCGAGAAGATACTTGGGACGGTATGGATTATGAGTTAGGGAATAACAAGTTACCATGGAGTTATTGGCAAGCTATAGAGCGTGGTGAAAACCCTGAATTAAATCGCAAATCCACATATCCCGCATTTTCAATGATAAAAAAGGCATTAAATGAGAATCACCCTTGATCTTGCGCGCAAACTCATAGCAGAGCAATTTCCAGAATACGCTAGTTTAACTATCGTTGATGTTGAAAAACAAGGGCATGATAACCGCACCTATAGGCTTGGCGACCATATGCTCATTCGTATGCCAACAGCAGCAGATTACGCTTTAAAAGTTCCAAAAGAACAAGAGCTACTGCCGCAATTAGCAAAACGTTTGAGCGTTAGCATTCCGGCTCCGATTAACATGGGCAATCCGTCGGCAGATTATCCTTATCCGTTTTCTATATACAAATGGTTATCTGGTAAAAGTATCAATTTGCTCACCTTAGCCGAACAAGACAAAGAACAACTTGCCTTTGATCTCTCCAAGTTTTTAAAAGAGCTACAAGCGATTACCGATATTGAAGGACCTGAGCCTGGTCAGCATAACTGGTGGCGCGGTGACCACGTCAGTGTTTACGATAAAGGAGCACAAGAACAAATTGCAGAGCTGGTTGAGATTATAGATGCAAGCAAAGCACTAGCTTTATGGGACCAGGCTTGTGAGACAAAATGGGATAAAAAACCTGTATGGATTCATGGGGATTTTGCGATTGGCAATATACTTATGGATAACGGCAAATTATCTGCAGTCATTGACTTTGGTGGCGCTGCGATTGGAGATCCTGCGTGCGATCTTGTTATCGCTTGGACGTATTTGAGCGGCAAAGCGCGTGAGATTTTTATTTCTGAAATGGATATGGAGCAAGATACCTGGCTTCGCGCCCGTGCCTGGGCCCTTTGGAAAGCAACATTTGAGCTTTGCCAAATTTCAGATAAAAACAGTTCAGAGGCTAAAACGCAGAAAATAATTATTGCCGAGGCAATAGATGATGGAGTTGGAATATTATGAGTAAAATTATTTTATTAAATGGTGCAGGATCTAGCGGTAAAACGTCTATTGCAAGAGCTATCCAACATTTAAGTAACGAACAATGGTTAACCTTTGGTGTTGATACATTTATTGAAATGACACCATATCCATCTCCAGGAAAAGATGCTGAATATTTTGCTTTTGTGCCAGGAGAAAATAATCGTGGCCCTTTAATGAGGGTTGAGTCAAAGCCTACTGGAGATAAATTATTTGGTGTTATGGCTGATTTTGCTTTGTTGCTTGCAAATCAATCTAACAATCTCATTATAGATGAAGTTTTATTTGACGATCAGCATTTGAAATCGTATGTAGCCAAATTGGCTGAACATATTACCTATTTTATTGGCGTTAAATGCGACCTAGCCATTATGCAAGAACGTGAATTTTTACGCCGCGATAGAGCTGTAGGGTTATCAAACGATCAATTTGATAGAGTGCACAGCGGAACTAGGGAATATGATTTAACAGTTGATACGAGCAATTCATCAGTATTTGATGTTGCTAGGAAAATAATTGATTTTATCGATAACAATCAAAACCCTAAAGGTTTTAATAACATGAGAAATAAATTTTATGGATAAAGATTCAAATATAAAAAACCTCGACACCTATCTCAGCCTTTGCAAATATGAACTGATGGAGGCAGGAAAGATTATCCATACAGAAATTGAAGAGCTTAGAGTGAAGATTTATGAGCAAGATCAGCTGATGGAAATGCTAAAATCCGCAGGCTTTAAACACATCAGAACGCTCAAAGCTTTTGACCAATCTTCAGAACCTGCTACCCAAGATGAGTCTATCGTTTATGAATGCAGAAAATAAAATTAGCAATGGTGGTCAAGCATAAAAAACACAAACGTCGTATTTTTATCCATGTAGACGGTTACAACTGAAGCATTAGGATATTATGAGTTATAAAGAACGAGTCGATAGAGTGATTGATTTCATAGGCAAGCATCTTGATCAAGAGCTTGAGCTGGATGAGCTTTGCCGCATCGCTTGTTTTTCAAAATATCATTTTCATCGGTTGTTTACGGCCTACACTGGGTTGCCTCTCATGGGCTATATCAAGTGGCTGCGGCTAAAACGAGCTGCTCATCAATTGATTGTCCATAAAGAGGAAACAATTATTAACATTGCGCTGTCAGCTGGATTCGAATCCCATGAATCATTCGCCCGTGCTTTTAAACAAGTTTGCGGCCAAAGTCCCAGCGAATTTAGGCGTGAACGCAATTGGGAAAGCTTCGAAAATCCACCGCAACCTATGCATATTAAAGGTGAAAAAATTATGACGATAACGATTAAAGAACTGCCGGCTAAAAGAGTTGCTGTAATGGAGCATCATGGAGATCCCATGCGATTGTCCGACACGCTGGATAAGCTCATTACTTGGGCAAAGGCACAACCCATTAACCTAAAACCTAAAGCAGGAGAAGCCTTTGGCTTTGGCTATCACGATCCAAGAGAAGTGAAACCAGAAGAGTTTCGCTTTGATTTAGCGCTTAGCGTTCCGCAAGATTTTAAATTGAATGATCAGGTGACAGAACGCACTCTACCTGCTGGAAGGTATGCTGTCACCATGCATAAAGGCTCGCGCGATAATATCGGTGACACGATTTACAGCATTTATCGTGATTGGTTACCGCAGTCCGGCGAAGAACTGGGGGATTTGCCTTGCATATTTTGCTATTACAATTTTGATTATGAGGTAGCTGAAACGGAATCTTTAACCGAAATTTGGGTGCTTCTCAAGTAGATGTGTTATACGAAGATTGGGGGACAATTTTGTCCCTCAATTATTCATTAAATGGCATGGCATCACGAAGTGTTTTTGCTTTTTGCAGATATCCATCAGGAATGGGCCAGTCCTTATCCAAAGCCGTAAGCCAATCTTTGACGTGGCAATTCATCTAGCCATGATTTGCCTTTTTCTTCGTATGCTTATGATGTTGGATTGGAAGGTGTTCATTTGGCATACTCAGCAGCGCTTAATCTATACAGGAGATGATGAGAAAGTTTATGATCAGCCGGGATTTTTGGATGAGCAAAATCACCATTTACATCTCGTTTTAACCCTATTTTTTCCATAACTCTTAAAGACCTAACATTTACAGGAACCGTAAAAGAAACGATTTCTTTTAGACCGCACTGCTTAAATCCGTATTCCAAGGAAGCTTTGGCGCCTTCTGTCGCATATCCTTTGCCCCAAAATTGGGACCCTAATCGCCAACCCACTTCAACTGCAGGGGTAAATAATGCTTCCCAAACAGTGTAGTTAAGGCCGATAAAGCCCATTAATTCGCTAGTTTCTTTTAAGCAGGCTGCCCATAATGTATAACCGTGCTTATCTTGGTGCTGGTTCACAGCTGGAATAAAGTCATTAACTTGTTCCATTGTTAGTGGCCCACGCAATAACTCAATCACCTTTGGATCTTGGTTGATTTGAAAATAGGGATCTGCATCCTCTTTATTCCAGGTTCTTAAAATAAGCCTTTCTGTTTCAATAATGGTTGTCATATAACCTCGTTATATTTCATATTCAGTTTTGCACCTAGAGCATTTTGCTAATCACTTTCTCTACAAAGAAAGTGTAGGCTTCTTCGAAGTCCCATCTATGTTCAACTTATTTTTTCTACCACCCCTTAGTTTTTTTCTGCTCGCGCCGCTTGTAATATTTTCACCATCCCTTCAAACGTTGGCTTTTTTACACCAGTTAAACGACAAAACTCATCTGTTGCTAACTTATTTATCGTTTCCCATCTCATTGATCGTATCCACCTTTAATTTTTAAATAGCTATTTTGCTAGATTAAATACGGTTTGGAAGGAATTCTATTACTAATATCACGTAAGCTTATTCACACGATTGATGAAAAAAAACAAATTTTTATTGTCGCCAGATATAACACTAATTTCAGAGAAAACTTTGTATGGCGATAGTTATTACCTTAAAAGTAAATATTGCAAATGGAAGTGTTTGCCACTCATATTGAATATACAATTCAAACAGATATCACTTAGCTTCAAGGGTTACAATGCAGAAAAAATTTTAACCAATCTTTACATGAAAAGTATTATCAACATATTTTCAGACTAAACTAATTTAAACTTTATTTTGCATTGAATTATCGATGTCTGACTTCAATGATTAGCTTTTTTGAAGATAAACTATTAATAAGCTCATTGATTAGCAAGATATTGTCCATATCCAAGTTTGCATCCCACTCATCCAATAATACAACATTAACCTGGCTATCCAATAAAATATTTTGCAGGTATTCGATCTGTGTCTGTCCAGTTGAGTAATCATGGTTTAGCTCTTTATTAAAATCTAACCGCACATCAGGAGTCAACATAATTGCATGAGGATAATATCCCTTGATGACTTTTAATAACGATGATTTTCCAACACCATTTCCACCTTTTATAGTATAGCGCCCCGATTTTAAAATCTTAAAAAACTCAATAGGGCATGCTGATGACATATTAACTAATTTATTTTTCGAATCATAAATATAAATTTTTTCTTTATTGATTAATTCTGCATAATCTATTCCATTTAAAGTCTTAATGTAACATTTTAAGTTATTAATTTTCTTTAGCATCAATAACAAGTTACTACTATACATGCTAACTTCGTGTATCGATTGGAATAATGATAAAGTCCTAGGAAGAATAGCTATTAAGGCACCTAACATAAATGGATTGGTAACAGCTTCGTTATAGAACACAAGAATAAGTATGGGTAGAGTAATTAGAATTGGTAATGTCGCAATAAGCTGCTCTGTCAGTTTATACTTTTCAGTAAAAATAAAATATTTTTTTGATTCTTGATGAACTCTGTTGATGGCATTGTTTTGATTAATAGAGTCACCAAAAAATAAATTATCCCATACCATTGTGATTTTAGTTACTGTATTTGTTTTAAAATTCTGAATTTGGCTTGCGTAATAATTAATTCTATTTTTCAAAAGATATAACATAGAAGATGAAATGATTAAACTAGCAATGATAACCAAGGATATTGTAGAACCAAGAACCAATACCATAGCAGATAAATTCAAAATAATTCCTAAATATATTGCTACAATCTCAACAAAAAAGAAACCCGCTTCATTAATTGTTGAAAATGCTTCTGTAGTGAGCCAAGAATTAGTGTTGGTTTTATTTTTCCTTGAAGCAAAAATCATTTTATTTCGTATATTACTTAGATTCTCCGTAACGTATTGTATCCAGGCAGAGTTAGATAGTTTTACCCTGTATATCAACGAGATGCTACCTAATACGTATGCAAACCCAATTAATATGAAAAAAATAACTACTAGATTTATAGATTTATAGATTTATAGATTTATAGATTTATCTGGGCTATCTATGATATTTTTACCTGCAATACCGATGACATAAGTCGAGCATCCAACAAATACTTGTTGTAATATAACGCATATTAATGCAATGTAAAAATTTCTATTTATCAAAAACATAACAATTTTTCCTTTAAATCAGTCATACTAATGCGATAACCAATAGATACTTAACGCCCTGTTCAACTTTTTGAGGTTGAAGCTGGGAGGTAGAGATTGCATAGCATGAGGAAAAGCTTTAGTTTTTAATTTGGATAACAAAACTGGAAGCGCGCCTCATGCTATTAGAAGACTTTATCATTTCTGTGTATTGTTTGGTAGATAATGAATTAAAAAAGCTGATAAGAGAGCGACCTTTA
>NZ_JAMBMW010000019.1:0-34295 GCF_024208055.1 Candidatus Nebulibacter yamunensis | reverse complement strand
TTGTCCTACATTATCGACATTACCGATAATAATCATCCCCTGTGGTAAAGGCATTAGCTCCGGAGTTAATCGAGTAGGGGTTTCTATATGAGAGTCATTACCCAGCCAAAGATGCTTGGCTTCGAGCGCCCGTCTACCGGTTTGAAGTGAGCTGAAAAAGTTAGGCTCAATATAAGACATAACCATAAGTAAAGGTAAAATTAAAACCTATTATAGCATAAAAAAGTCAATTAATTGAACTTCACTTAGTCAATATAAAACCTTCCTGTCTACAAGTCTTCTGTTTTTTGTTCTGGATCCTGACCCTTTTCAGATTGATTTGAAGAAGCTTCACTTTGAGCCGATAAATTAACAATATTAGCCACATAATTGATACTGTTATGCGTTGATACGGTTAAGTAATCGGTTACATTTCCTATCGTTTGTCCCCAATGAATACCCATTCCATATAAGTTAAAGTTTGAAGGATTAATATTCGATATATCACCACCGGCATGTTTAACAGCATGATAAGCCACCGAACAACAATTATGACCGATTGTGTTATAATTGGCTGATTCAGTCTCTTCATCCATTATTCTATTTATTTTAGTCCATTTATCATAAATATCTTCACTTGAGTTAGATAACGCTGAACTTTCAAAGACAGGCACACAGGATATAACCTTACCCTCTAAATTTGGTTCATGATAAGCCCCACCTGTTTTTTTATGCTCTTGTGGATTCGGATTCCCACCGTAACCATATGTTCTAACGTGCTTCAAGTGTAAAACACCTTTATCTACTTTATCGATACTAGCAAAAGTCACAAAACAATGCCTGAAATTGAAAACAGTATGTTTATCATTCTCCAACGGAAAATAGACCTGCATCTCAAGATTGCCTTTATTATCTGGATTTTGTCCGGTTACCGATTCTGGACTCGATTGTAACGAATCTAAGTCTTTAGTACAAAAATAAACGCTTTTTTGGCTCGCACTACCAAACGATAATGTTGATAATAAAGAAAGCATTATTAATAAATTCGGTTTAATCATTTTAAACACTCCTCAAATTCGTCAGTTATAAACACTTGGTTAATAAAATTTTTGACCTTCCCTTTTGTGTTGATTTGCAGAATTATACAATTATTTTTACTCCGTACTAGAGTTAATGTTTCATCAATATCATTGATATCTTGATGATATAACTTGACAACCTCATATGTTGCATTATAACGCCTTATTTCTTTGGCGGCAGACTCCCTTGCATAGACACCCTCAGCTATCTCAACATTTCCCTCGGGGGTAATATAATCTGCTAGCGCTAAGCTCGAAAATAGTAACAGGATTACTGTCATCAGTGTCGATGTTATTTTTCGCATAATAATCTCCTTCAATTTAGTTTACGCAATTTAGCATACCGCTAAACAGGGAGCTAACACAATTACGTTTTAATTACAGTTTGTAACTAAGTGTAAAACAAGCGTTTGAGTCCTTGATTTACGTAGCTTGACTGTTTTACCGCTAAAAATCCCAGCCGTTATAATTTCTAGGCTGTGTTACCCGCGGTGGCTGATTTGCTGCAATGCGTAGCCCACTCATCACAATATAACGCAAGCAGTCCATTAAGTGATCATTCCCTTTTTTAATTTTGCCTTGTTCGTCACGATGATACATCCGTAACTCTTTCAATGTCTGGGTTAAGCTACTAAATATTTTAAGCTTACTGTTTTGAAATCGTTGCAACACTTCCATTACCCCTTCTTCCTTGGCATTGTTGGCTTTGGTTAAGTAGCGTAACCCGGATTGTCGATAAAGAGTGGCCAAATCCCCGCCGTCACGTTGGGATGCCTGTTCACCTGCTGGGTCATATACGCCATGTATAGTTGCTGCTCCCATTGCCAATAAACTGTTGGCATGTTGCTGGGGCGTCCTTTCAGCCACATAATATTCACCAATCAAATACAGAACATCACTGTCTCGATCAATCGCCGCAAACAACGCTGCGGTTGGATTAGTCCAACCAAAATCCAATCCATATACTCTTGACCAGTGTTTAGGAATATCAAAAGGATTAACCGTGAAACCTTTTTCACACACAGGATAAACTAAACCACTACCTAAAGACGCAATACCGTGTTTTCGCGCTTCAATTTCATGTGGCTTTAAAGCATTTTCTAGTTCTTGTTTTTCCTTGTCCTGTAAGTGCGGATTATCATCCCATGAGGCTTGCACATAAAAACGGTTATTCAGTATCCGACCTTCCTCCCTTTTCACCTGCTCTGTAACTTCTTCGATCATGCCTTGCGCATTCTTGATTTGTGTTTTTACTTCGGTGTCTTGAAAGTCCATCACTAACTCCGTTAAGCCTAAGAGTGGTGTCATCGTCAGTAATAAAGCACCTTCCGTATTGGTTTCGGTTGACATCAATCGCGTTAAACATTCGACATAAATATCACGACTAGGTTCTTCGTCTAGATGAATTAAATCTAACTTAGCTGCCTGAAACTTCTTACGACCTTGTTCATACGATTTAAAGGTTAATTCTGACGTCCCGCCTGAGTGATGTTGAATCCAATAACTGTTTCTAAGCGCATCATGACGTAATATTAACTCTTCCGCAATCACCTCTAGATAACCCCGTTCCAAGACTTCCGCGGTTAATGCGCTAGTAACGCTTGCTGCCCAAGCTTTAATCGGGCGGTTAAAACGCTTACCTTGCCACCACTTCGGATAATTACCGGTCAGGTGCATTGCCGATTCAATAATTCCGCAATACGTTTTTCCGGTACGATTCCCCGCTAAAAACAAACGCTCTTTGGCCTTTGCCCCTGCATGATGAAATTGCAACTGTTTGTCATGCGGCTGATAGTGTAAAAAATGCTTTTTGATATGCTCGTTAGCAAGTTTGACAATTTCATCTGCTTGAAGCATTTTTTGCAATCTCATCAATTTTGAGTGCTTGCTCATCAGTCAAATGAATATTCACTTTAGATTCAACCTGCTTATCTTCTTGTGGATAGAAGTTTTTCCATTTCGTTTTTGACCAATAAATGTACTGAGTAGGCGATAAATCACCTGCTAACACCCTGTCTTCAGAATTGGCACAATGCTCGGCAATCCCCTTTTTTATAGACTTCGAAAAGGCTTCATCGCGAGCTATAATATCATAGAATGTATTTTCATTTATACCTAAAGCCGCTGCAATAGATTTTTTAGTGTAGCCGTGTTTTGCTAAACGTTCCGCAAGTTGAATATCTTCCTGTTCAAGCACATAAGGTGGCCGTCCACCCGTTGACTCACCTTTAACCATTGCTTTTACTCACTCTCGATTAACGGATCAGTTGATTGATCATTTACTGAATCGGTGGCCACAATACGCTTTGGATGGCTATCAGCAGAATGCTCACACGCAACTACTTTCTTGATAATCCCTAAGCTAAACGTAATCACTAATAATCCGGTAGCAATCACCGCTATTTGCCCTATTTTATCGAGTGCTTTAAATTTTTTAATTACGCTATCCCACAACCCCATACTTCACCTTTTACACAGCCTTAATAAGTTACAAATTATAACAAAACAACGCCTCTTTTGCATCAACCTATCACGCTTTTATACACTTTTTTTGCAGCTTGGGTAAGGTAACTGTCTTCTGCCAATTGATTGGGTGTTGGTTCCAACAGTTTTTGATCTAAAAACCGATGAGCAATCGCTTCTACCGATTTCTGCGTTAAAATATACACTTGACCACTGTTAAGATAAACCATAGCCGCTTCTTGTAAGGTAAAATGCGATATATTAGCTACGTTCAACACAACCGTTAATTCTTGAGAACCGACGCTATAATGGGGGTCCCAAACACTCAGTTTAATAAAATCACTCATATTTTACTCCTTTTCTATCTGCGCGTTTTACCCGCTCATCGGCTTTGTTTGTACGCTCTTGTGCTTTACACAGCTTTTTATCGGCTTTCTCTTTATTGATTGACTCAATCATCTTAGCCATATGCTCAATCTCACACATATCTTTAGCCAGTCCGCTTAAATGCTCACACGCTTTCACTCTCATTTCTTGCCTCTCATCAACACACGCATTAACAAAATAACCGCCAACACCAGTACCGCTAAGAAAAACCAAAACAACGCCGATACCCCATAAGCCCACCAGCTACGGTCATAGCTAAAATAGTTAATCTCAAACGGCGACTCAGCGGGTCGTGAAATAATAATCAACGCTTCTCTTGGGCTTAATATAATCCCCTCTCTATCGCCGATATCCTCAACAAGCATCGCATTATCCCCGGCTTGTAAATTGGTATAGACGCTGGTACGATTAATCGTTTTTTGATCTGGCGCAATGATATCGGTAATCTTTGGAGTAGGGAGGAGCGAGCACCCAGAGACAAACGTTGTTAATACAATCATAACAAACAAATTAATCTTGTTGACGATACACGCCGCAAATCTTATACTTAATTTAGCCATGACTTACCCGGTCGTAGGTTGTGGTTAGTGTCTTAGTGTTGTTTGGTCGCAATACTAAGACACGCAATATTACAAACCATTATTATCCTAGGTTTAGCTTATTTGTCAAGCAGGTAAAAAAGTAAAAGAAAGGAATAAAACGATGACCACTAAAAATAACCCCGTTAAGCTTGAAATCACTCAAGATAAGCTGGTTGATCTGTTAATGCACGCCGCAACTAGAGAAGATATCGCCACCTTGCGCCAAGAGGTCAAAGAGGATATCGCTAAACTTGACGCCAGAATCGATAAACTTGATGATAAAATCGAAAAATTAGAAGCTAAGATGGATGCTAAATTCGATAAAGTCGATGCTAAAATGGACCGGCAATTTAAATTTTTACTACGCATGATGATTGGAGGCTTTTTCTCAACAATCGTTATCATTAGCTCTGTTATGACTCTAATGATTAAATCGTTACACTAACTCCTTTACGTTTATCCTGTTGATTGTTAATCATAAAATACCGTTTAATCACAGCGTTAGGCGTTGATAACCAATCTTGCATCGTTAATTCACCGCTCTGTTGCGCTTTCAATAACGCTCTTGCCTGTTTCCAAAGGTTATTGTGTTTTATTTCATCCATTTTAGCTGGCTTTCCTTTTTTGAACCAACACATCGGCAAATTTAAAACGATGGCTAGTTGTATTGCTGACACTACGTAATTCACCACGTTCGAGCATATTTGATATTGTCGCTACACTACAACCTAACTGTTTAGCCGCCTCTTTAGTGTCAATCTCAACATCAAACAAAGTCGAGTGAGAGAGTAAGATAAGCCTCTTCAATTCCTCAAAATGACTTTGCAGCTTGTTTTCAAAAGCCGCTAACTCATCTTGGGTTACAATGTTTATAATCATTTATTGTTCTCCTTTTTTAGTTGGACCATACATAATTGGCATCATCCGGTTTGTACAATTTAGCCATTTCTTGGTCTAAATCTACAAAGCGTAAGCGTTCACTCAAATTAGTAACCGTCCAATATACACACTGCTGTCTACAATCATCAATCAACATAAGACGTAACTGTGGATGAATTAAACACGCTACATGACACTCTATGGCGGATATGTAGCGCTTAGGGTTATACCGATGTTTACCCCAACCACGTTGATACCGACGAATACCTTGATCTTCTATCAGATTTTTTAATCCCCGCCAGTTGTGTCGGTCGTTTTTAATCGTTGTTTGTTTATGAATAAACAGATAACTACGCCTAACACCGTAGAGGATACGTGGTATCGTTGCTTCGTTTAGTGGTCTAAAATTAACAAATAACGGGCAATAAGATGGTGTTAAACTTTGCAAATCTTTATAGGCTTGTAAAACAATACTTTCACTTAAATAAGCGGAATCACCAATCGCATATTTATCAAAATAGGCCAATTTGTCTTCTTTATTTTTAACATACATAGTCTTCTCCTTCTAGTTGAGTTGCTTTTGTTTTTTATTCAAGGGTCCTGTAGGGTCCTCACTGGGGTCCTATAAAACACAAGCGTTAAACCCTTACGGTTCAAGGCTTTTATCTAAAAAGTTACTAGGGTCCTATGACCTCGCGAAAACTTTCTCTATAAACGTTAAATGTAGCGATTTGTAATATATGTAACACACACCTATATTTAATTTTCTAACTAAACTTATATAACTTTCATAGGACCCTAGGACCCTTAATAGAGTAAAAGCTTTATAAATAAAGGGTTTGGCTTAGGGTCCTGTGGCAGTCCTGATAGGACCTTTTCGAGGACCCTAGGACCCTAAGTTATAAAGGATGCTTTACTATTTCCTCACGTATTTGGTCGTTATCCCAGTGTTTCGTTGTGACATCTAGGCACCAATGATTATAATATTTACCTTTAATTTTTATTTTTAACTCTTCCGGCTTATAGGTTAATCGTGACCGCTTAAGTAATAGCTTTAGTTGTTGAACACTGATAGGACTCTCAAACTCATCTAGTCCACCATCCAATTGTTTTTTAATCTGTTGAAACGTCATCCACGCAGCTGGCGGATTAACTAAAAACTCATCTAACGCTAACTCTGTTTCCGATTTAGACTCTCTAATTAAACGCTTCTTAGCTTCATTCTTCATCGGTTTTTGTCCTTTAAAAGCGTCTATGTCTAGCGGTCTGTTTTTTAGCCTATAAAATATTGCCGCTATTACTTCTTTACGGTCTAACCATTTAGCCATCTTGATGTAATAGTGTTCGTCTTTAGGGGTAATATCACTTATAAACACATTGAAGCGTCTATCTTCTTCGGTTAAGGAAAGTGCCGTTAAGTTGTTACTAAAAAATAAAAAATTTGTGTAACTGATTAAGTCTTTACCTTGTTGATATTTAATACTGGCTCGTTGATCGTCGTCGGTGAGTACGCTTTTGATTTTATCCGCTATTTTATAATGTTTAATACCGTCGTCCATCTCCTCCATAATACACAGTATATTGTTGAATAAGTAATCATTAAATTGACCTTTAGATCCAGTACCAAAGTGGTCTATATCACATTTACCCACATTGTGTCGCCCAACTAAAGATCGTAACAATTTAGCCAACAATCCCCTTCCCAAACCATGTTGTAAGTTGATATGCAAAGGTGTAATCGGGCTTCTGATATGAGGAGCCTGTAACGTAAACGCCATCCAATCCAAGAACCATTCACGTTCTTTTTCCAGCGGAAAGAGTAATTCAAGATGGGTGTAGAAAGGCTTTAAATCAATAGGTTGTGACGCTTTTTGATGTTCAGGCCAATAGAATATGTTATAACAGACTTCGCCGTCATCATCGTTAAAGAACTGAGGCTTATCAGGTCGGTAATCTCGTCTGGCTAGAGTTTTTCGGTTATCATTCTTCAACCATTCTTCGGCTATTTGTATGCGTTTAATATTCCCTTTAGGATCTTCTTCCAAGCGGTAAAAGTTAAGATTCGCTCTTAAAAAATTAGCGATAGGTAAAGGTTCTTTGTGCCTTGCTAAACGTGTATCTAACACCGCATCTTCGGTTACTACATAATAATGGTGCTCGTAAAACTGCTGCATTTTAACGTCGTAATCAGCTTTACGCACGGTGGTAGCTAAAGCTAATATCGTTTTAGCGGTTACCGCGTTAGTGACTTCCGTACTCGTTTTAAAGCTTTGCCATTTCGCTTTAAGGATATCAGCGTCGTAGTTGTCAGCGTTACTACTCCAGTTGTCCCATAACTCTAGGCCTTTGCGTTGCCCATCGTAATGCTCATATAAAGCCATACCTACTTTTAACCAAGTGTCGTACTCATCGGCAGGGATAACCGTTAATGCTTGAAAAAGTTGACTCTCCGAGATGCTAGGCTTGTTTTTAACGTTATCCAACGATTTAGTCGGAGTGAGTGCAGGAGCCTTGTTTACAATCCAATCAAACGGTATAATTTGATGGAAGTGCGCAAATATACTATCAATCAGCGTCTGGGTTAATAACGGCAATTGATCTTGTATGACAGTTAGTAAGGACTCCTCAGACGTCCATTGATAAGCGCACTTTGTCTCAGGATGCGTACCAAAAGCGACAAATTGCTGTCCTTTACCTAGTACTTCCACCCGATTAAGTTTACCATTGACGTCCACATAACTTGGAGAGGTTTGCTTGTGTACGGGCGCATCAACACGAAACGGGATAATCACTTTAGGCGCTTGACCAACACGCGTCAATACTACTTTACCGCACTCTGACTCGATGAGATTAATCAGTTGATCGACTATCCTCTTGTCATGTACATCAATATCAATAGCAGGGGTGTGTTCACACAAGATACCAACGCCCTGGAAGCCTCCTCTTACCCAGTTATCGACATTGGCGTAGGTAGCATCAATTGACGTCCACTCTCTTAAATTAGGGCTCTTGCTGCCTTCTTTAATAGGCACGATCTTATAACCGTTATCAATCAAAGTCTTACCGAACAGCTTAAGGTAGTCTTTATCCACCACTTGCAATAAACGGGTCACTTGTTTAGCCGGGACAGTGTCTTGCCATTGACAGATAGTTTGATGGCTGATCTGTAGTGCAGATCCTAATTTACGGGTACTACCGAAGTATTCAATTAAATGTTGTTTGTTCATTATTTAAACCTAAAAATGAGTTGCCAATAAATAGTAAAAAGTTGCCGGTTTTGTTACATTTTTTAACTTTCGGCAACTTTATAGGTTGCCAAAAGAGGTTGCCAAAACTGGAAGTGTCAATATAAAAAGTTGCCGTTTGTTATAGATTTGTTGCATAAACCTCTAAAACTGGCAACTTTTGCCTGTTGCACGACAACTTTTTCCTTTATCCTTTTTTAAATTGTCGTTTTCCATATTGTTTGCTTACATCTTGATTATGTTTAAATCTTATACCTTTCGTGTGTACATTTTTTACATTTTTACTTTTGAACAAGTTTTTTATCATCTGAATCAGTTTCATTATTCTTCTCCTTTTTTAACCAACTCCCTGAACTTCGGCTAGAAATGCTACTAACTAGGTCTTGTTGTTCGCTCAGAGAGTTGGTAACCTTTGCTTGCTACTAACTAAACTATTAAGGTCTTAATTATGCGTACGGATATCCTGATTCAAGGAACGATTTATCACGATTTAAATTTCAGTCTGTACTCACGAGGTCAGCTTTTTCAATCTGTAGGCGGAGTATATGTCTTCCTCAAGCAAACCAATCACAAATTTGAAATTCTTTACATCGGTCAAACTGAAAACTTTCAAGATCGAATAGACAAATATTTAGCTCAACACACTCAAATCAATTGTTTAGAATATCACGATTACACTCACATAGCCGCACTTACCGTACGCGATAAATTAACTCGTTTAGCGATAGAAACAGATTTAATTAACACTATATCTCCCCCATGTAATCGACAAGGTTGAAGCCATCAGGTAGACGCAAGTAATTATCTGTATTCATTTTAGCTAGTAAAATACCAACATAGGTGTATAGGTAACCTACCGGCACAAAATGATCGTGTGTGTGTTTCGGCATAAGCGCTTTTAATAAAGACGTTACCTCTTTTGTTTTTATTTCGTCACAAAGTGTGTTCGGGTAAGCTTTTTCACTCATCTCTATTTCTCCTATTTTAAGCGTTTGCAACGATTCTATTTGAGGGTTTGAATGGTGTAACGTTGAAGATTCGATATTTACTGAGTAAAGTTACATCCGCTATTAATAGTTCGTGAAGCTTATTAATAGCGTCAATATGATAGGCATTAACCCTGCCGTATTCAGTATTAGGGATTTCGATTTTTGAATAGCCATATACATCACATAAGTGCGATAAATACTTGCCTATCACACTATAAACAATTGGGTCTTTAAGGTTAAAAAATTCTTTCAACCAAGGGATAGCTTTAACCTGTACGTAGCTTTTACCTTCACCTAGTTGATCAGCAAGTTTATCCGCTCTACGTTTTTCCGCTGACAATTTACCCATTACCGACGCTTCACGGCTACTACTAATAAAAGCTTTGGTTCTTATTGCTTCATCGCGTTGCTGGATAACCAGTTGTTTCTCTTTTTCTGAGGTGAGTAAATGCTCTAATGCTTGAAGGTAGGTTTGAGGTAAGGCAACTGTGGTTTGTTTCGCTTCAAGCTCTTGCCAACGGTCTATAATCTTAGCCCGCACAACTACGTTGTAACCTGCTATTAAAATGAGAGTTTCACGCTTAGGTAAGTTATAGCATGGATAGGTTCTACCTTTGTGATCTTTGTAATCTCCTGAAAATTCAGGAGATTGAATTTTAAGCTCTGTTAGCATATTTTTAATGTCAATTAAAACATTATCATGTCTTTTAGCTGTCAATTCAGCTATTTCTAGAGATGACATAGTTAATTGTTCTGATTTAATTAATTCGTTCATTTTGTACTCCTTGATTTGTTAACTTGGTACAATCCTTAGTTTCATTACCGTTCGACATAATGTCGAACCCCATATAGTCTTTAGAGGGCCTCCCGCCTAGTGAAATGGGGTTTACGTCATTTTTGACGAAAACCATATAGTCTATATTTTCTTCAAAGTCATACTCAAACATTCTCTTACACCATGTGGTAAAATCACATCCTACTTCTAAAAAGTCATACAACTCTCTTGCTGAAACAGCTCTTTTTAATGTGTGTTGTTCTTGAATCGTTATATTCATTTCTATTTCTCCTATAGGGGTTAACTTGCTTTCTTTTGATATAAACTTGAGTCAAATTTGAACTTATCCGGCATATCCATCGCCAACTGCCTTGCGCGTTTTTCTGGGATGATATTTTTCCAGTGAGCTATTGCTGATTGTTTAATATTAAAATATTCCGCGATATCTTGCTGCGTTTTAAAGTAAGAGATCAAATTATTTTTAAACATTTTATTACTTTAGGTTTTTTTAAACGATTTTAATATATTACTAAAGTAATTATTATATTGCAAGTGTGTTTTGTTTTTTAATATGAGTAAAGTTATTATGACGTTGGTATTAAAAATCTTCCTTTCGGAAGAGCTAGCTAGGAGTATGATTATGACTTTAAAAGAAATGCGAAAATCTAAAGGTATGACTCAGAGTCAAGTTGCGGAGGCATTAGGAGTGTCTCAAGCATCCGTAGTTAAATGGGAACATGGGATTATTCCTAACGGGCGTTTTATCCTTCCGTTGAGTAAATTATTTGGTGTTGATTTAAATTCTTTATTAGATATCCACAGTGTTAATATTAATTCGACTAGTACTATAAGAGAAAAATTATTAGAAACTCTTTCTAAGACCCCTATTATAGATTTACAGTCATTAATTTATGATTTAACCGAAAAGGATATAAATATGGATAATGTTATTATACTAAAATATCAACTATACCCTAAAACAGATTGCGGAGATAAAACCTTCGGTTTTGAAGTTTCCGGCGATTTTATGGTTTCAGATGGAGTTTCGTTTACTCCAGGAGTACTTATGTTTTGTGATCCATCAAAACTTGCTGTGTCAAATGATTTTGTTGTCGCTCAGTTACGTACTAATAATTATAAAATTTTTGCGCAATATATAGATTACTGTGGCCGGCCTGCCCTACAATATTTAAATAAAAAGTACCCAATTATCATAGAACCATTTGACATCATAGGAAAAATTACAGGATTTTACAAGGATTTATAAATTTTTTTTTATTACTAAAATAATTTTTTACAAAAATATCTTTTAATTTTGTTGACATACAATATTACTTAAGTAATACTTGATTTATTGAAGACGCATCGACAGAGAGTTCTCACCTCTTTGTCGATGCTAACCACAACAACCTAAACCAAACGGAGGTCATTATGGCTAACAATACTATAACAAATTTACCCAAAATTAAAAGCACTGACGTATTTATTAGTGTAGAGCATGGTTTGCCAGCAACGGATGAACCTGTACTAATTGAGCTTAAAAAGGCTAACGGCAAGCTCGAGTACTTGGTTGCGTGCTACCGCAATGGTGCTTGGCGGGAATGGGACGGGTTTGTCTATCAGCTTGTGCATACCACTAATAGAAAGATAGTGAATTGGATAAGTCTACCTACTCAAACCCGTTATTGGAGTGAAGGTACAAGAATGTAAATTTAAATATAAGGCTAACAAATGCGTTAGCCGTAAGATGTTTAACAATTGAATGAATTGATTTTTAGTTTGCGGTAGATTTTAAAAAGCTCTTTCTTATCGACACGTAAGTTATAAATAGACCCGCCAAATTTGTCTTGGATAACAGGATCACCTTGATGAAAAGTAAGCGCGTCAGGCGGCATGGTTGTTGGGGTTAATTTTTGAAAGTCAAATGAATAGTCTTTAGCTATAGCATCTTGACCAAACATTTTGAGCTCACCACAGTTACCTAATTTTAATAGGTACAAAATAGCTTCTTGGTTTCCTAGGTTAAAATAGAAATTACGGATATGAAAAATATCCTCTAAGGCTGTTTCTTTATTTTCGAGGTAAGGCGCTACAAGTTTTACAGCGTTCATAAACTTCACTGTTTTTAAGCGTAGTTTAAAAACTTGATTAAATATAAGTAGCAATATTCCCGTGACTATCAGCAAAGCTATTGAGAGAACAATATATTTTAAAATAATCATAATTGAAAGTACTCCTACTAAGGGAATGATTAACACAATAAGAGTTGGAGTAACCTGAAATACAAACGTTCCAAAGCTAATCCAACTACAAAAATTTTTAACTTTAGCTATCAATTTTATAGACATGTTTTAAAACCGGATTTTACTTTGACACACCAAGTTTACCACCATACATAGATGTTTTAAACCCATTATTTTGACGAATATAGGCCTGTGTGTGGTGGTAAAAAAATTGATTTTCTACTGTAAATTGAGTAAATCGCTAACGCCAACCGCGTTGTAGAAATGAGGGGACACTTCATCACTGAGCCATTGATGATTAGATTTAGGGCATTTGAAATGTAATTTGCAAGAAGCTTTGATTGGTGACATAGGAAGCGGTTGGTTATTTCTGTCTTTACATACATTACAACAAGGGGTATTCATTAGGGTGTCAATTAAAAATTTATATTTTGGATGAACAACGTATCTGTGCTCTGGGAGAATTCCGGCTTTAATTGCTAAATAGTTGATTAGACTCATATACGCACTCTTTAAATATTTTGGGGTATAACGAATAACACCTTTAACGATTGATTCTCGCATCTTGAATAAAACACATATTAATTTTGGCGTTGAAAAGTTTACCACCTTACTAGATAGAATAAAACCTTTAATTTTGGCAAAGCGAAGGCTCGACAAGTAGGGTGGTAAAAAGAATAATTGACAAAACGTAACACATTGCCGCTTGATTTAAATCAGTAGATTTGCGATAGTTAAACACATATCTGTTTTAATGAGGAACTGAATACTTATGGCTACTACACCAGAGAAACCTTTAGAAGAGTTTACCGCCAGTTTCTTACTCAGTGAGTTTAGGAAAGATAACAGAGAACTCAGAGAAGAAATGCAACGCGCTAACAGAGAACTCAGAGAAGAAATGCAACGCGCTAACCAAGAAGTTAGGACAGATGTGCGACGTTTAGAAGATGAGATGAAATCGAATTTTAAATGGATTGTAGGCATTCAATTCGGAACGCTTGTTGCTGTATTAGGTACAATTTTAACGATGATACTCGTGCGTTAAACTAACACTAACATCTTTTTACAATTCACCTTATTGACATTTGAACTTCACTCAACTAATCTACCTGTGTTCGGGCTCGTAACCCATACAAAAAGGCGGATAGATTACGTTATTAATCTTTCTCTACAAAACCCAAAACTTTTCGTTATCCGAAGTTTCGGGTGGGTATATCCTATAAAAAACCTGTTTACAGGGAAAGGGTATACGCATGACCCTTTTTGCATGTTACGAACCACCCGGACCCAATTAACTCGTAAAAAAACAAAAAGGAACAACATCATGAATCACTCACTCTGGACATCCGTGTTTTATCAGTACCCTTCCGACGGTAACCCAGTACTCGTTGCCACAACAAAGTTAAACGGTAGATACCAATACCTTGTAGCCTCGTACCATCAATCTAAAAAGCTTAAAGGCTGGTACGTTAAGCATAACAACCACTACCTACCGATGGCGATGTGGAACAGAGTTGTAACGCACTGGATACCTATACCGCCAGTTACTCAATAACTCAATTCATTCAATTGTTAAACATCTTAATCAACAATAAAAGGAGTGTTTAACATGAATGACACAATTATACCAAGCAAAATAAAACCCGATTGCGCGTGGATCAATGAAGTTGATCAACATTTGAATGATCTTAACGCTGTACTTATGAACGTAAAGCTTAAAATTACACGAGGGGAACAAATAACGATTGATGATTTAAATTTTTAAAGGAGTCGTAAACGTGGAAAAAGTTTTAGTTAGATGGGTCGATAGTAGACAACCGACACCTCAATGGGAATATGTAGAGCAGATAGCTGATCAAAGTGTTGTTGTTTGTGAAACGATAGGCTTTGTTATTAACAAAGATAATCAAAAAATTGTTATAGCACAAAACATCGGTGACAACGGAAACCAGGTATCGGGAGTAATGGTTATTCCTGTTCGAAGTATCGAAAAAATTAAGGTTATTTCTTCGTAGTTTTTGGTTGTTTTTTGTCTGTGGCTTGCGTTAAAACACTCGCTGCTAAGCTTTTTGCGGTTTTAGATGAACTTTTTTGTTGCAAAACTTTACCCGCAAGACTAGCCATTTTAGGGGATGATTTTTCGTTTTTAGCCATAATAAAAGCCTCTGAAAATTGATAATAGCTAGAAGGATATCATTAGAAACTTAGTAAATCAAGTTAAGGATAAAAGGATGAAAAAACATGCCATATTAGCCGCATCGGCTGCACACAGATGGGTAAATTGCACAGCGTCATATCAAATGACCAAAGATTTACCGGATACCGTTTCCGTTCATGCCCAACGAGGTAGTTACCTACATGAGTTAGCGTATAAGTTGTTAACGAATGAATGCGATAAATTGACCTTTGCCGATTGTAATGAATTAGAAGCTTATGCTGTTCAGTCTTACGTTGATTATATACGAGCCTTAGACGCTGAGCACTATTTACTGGAGGTTGAAGTGAATTTCAGCCACATAGTCCCTGAGGGTTTTGGTACGTCTGACGCTATTATTATCAATCAAGACAAGATGACAATTGTTGATTTTAAAGCGGGCCAAGGGGTACCTGTATTTGCTAAAGAAAACGAGCAATTAATGCTTTACGCACTAGGGGCAATTAATACGTTTAGAGATGAGACGCTGTTAGTGAATAAAATTGAATTGGTTATTCATCAGGCAATTATCAATAACGTTAATTCGTGGACTTTAACAATTGATGAGTTAAACATTTACGCCCAGAAGTTTAAAACGGCGGCCTTAGAAACATTGGATTTAACACAACACCGTTTTACCCCTTCCGAATCGGTATGTAAATTTTGTAGAGCTAAAGGAAATTGTAAAGCTTATGCAGATTATGCTACGGATATGGTTGTCAAAGGCTTTGATAATCTTTCGCTTAACCCCTATAGATTAAGTGACGATGAAATAGTTAACGTTTTAAACAAAGCTGACGCTTTTTTGGATTGGGTAGAGGCAGTCAAACACTTAGCTAAAGATAAGTTACTGCGCAATGAACATTTACAGGGGTTTTACCTAGCAATGGGTAGAAAAACGCGGAGCTGGAGTGATGAAAAAGCTTTAGAACAGTACCTTAGAACTAAAAGAGTGCCTTTATCGCTTTATAAGCCAAGAAAATTAGCGACTGTCGCCCAGCTAGAAAAGCTTATAAAAAATATGAAAAACAGAAATATCGATTTAAATGAATTTATTGCTGTCTCTAGCGGTGCGCCGCGCATCGTTAAAGACTGCAGTAATACTAAAACCTATCAGGATTATGTGCTAGATGGGTTTAAAAATGAAAATGTAGCTTAAAAAAGAAAAAAATGGAGAAATGAAAAATGAGTAAAATGAGTATGCAACCAATGATTCTTAAAAATGTACGTATCGCTTACCCTAACTTATATAATCGCCCAATGTATAACGGCGAATTGCAAAAATATTCAGCCAAGCTTTTACTTGACCCGGAGCAACATAATAAAGAAATCGAACAACTACAGGCCGCGTTTAATACTTTATTAAAGGAGCATAACAAGGGCGCTAAGATACCAGCCGAGTGTTATTGTTTAAAGAAAGGCGAAGACACCGGTCGCTCTGAATATGATAACTACTACGTATTAACCGCCTCATCCAATCAACCGATACGCGTATTAGACTTAACGGCCAGTATTGTCACCGATGAAACTCAGAACCCGGTATATGGCGGTTGCTATGTAAACGCTAAAGTTGATTTCTGGTTTCTGAATAAGCCTGGTTACTCTAAGCGTGTTTGCAGTAACTTGATAGCAGTGCAGTTTTACAGACATGGTGATCCGCTAGGTCATATGCTAAGTGATGAAGCTGTAAAAGAAGGTTTTGAACCTTGTAATGATAGCGATGCAGCGTTTCACGACGGCAAGGCAGTAGCTTAGGATTTGACCACTTCGGTAAAATCAGACCAATCTTCAACTTTGAAGGTTCGAATGTCTCTTACGGATTGTTTGAACCAGTCGATTTTAGAAAGTTGATTAACGATTTTATAAACCTTGGTTAGATTGTTGTCTTGAGAGTTTGAAATATATAGGCTTCCTTGTATCCAATCGAATCCAAAGTTGTGCATCAACGCCCTAATTTCATCATAAGCACGATTGTATGGTTCGCCGTAGTGATCTTTGAGTTTTGATATTTCCATATCAAAGCTAACTGCGTACATGATTAAGCGTCTAAAATTACCGTTTACTTTAGGCAAAGTTTAACAGGTTACATGTGATAACACAAGTGTGTCAATCTACACACCTCTGTAGAGTGTGTGACACATTAAAAAAATACACCTCTCTCTCAACATGAACCGCTACAAAGGAGAATTACTATGCTAAGTAATAACGATTTTCACATTTTAAGATTAGTGTTCGATGCCAATCCTGTGCACTTACCCTACTATGAGTTTGAACATGAGTTAGAATGGGCTAACCTAGAACAAGCCTTTAAAGACACGTTCTACGCTAAGTTTGGTGCAGCAGGACTGTACATCGCCAATGAATTATATAACACAATAACCGATAAGTATAGTGCCTGGGAACTAGAAAGTTTCGCTCGTAGTTATCGTAACAGCAGAGCAGCTTAAAATGGTAGACATAATAATAGTTGTATTGGTAATACTGATATTTGCGGCATTATCGAGTGTTACGTTTTTAATAGATCTGAATAAGGAGATCAATGATGCTAGTATTGAGCAGAAACATGAATCCATTTTTTAAAAATATTATTTTCTTGCGTCGCGTAGCGAATCAAGTAGTTTATAAAGGATTGACCGCATGATTATCCATCTTGACTTTGAAACTTATTCCGAATGCGATTTAAAAGAATGTGGGGCATGGGTGTATTCACGCCACCCAAGTACCGAAGTATTGTGTATGGCTTATGCGATCAATGAGGGGCATCCGGTGCTGTGGACTCCCGGCATGTCTTTACCGATTATTGCTTTAGAGTCTATCATCAATATGGCGACATACAAAGCTTGGAACACGTTTTTCGAATATTGTATTTGGTATAACACATTGAAATGGCCGGTTATACCAATACAAAATTGGGATAACACTCAAGCTCACGCCATGGCATCTGCTCTACCACGGGCTTTAGGCGATTGTGCGGAAGTGTTAGGACTAGCCGTTGACAAACAAAAAGATAAACGGGGCAAATATCTTATCCAAAAGCTTTGTAAACCTTACAGAGGTAGACGCATTCAAGATAAGGCATTACTGGATGAATTATATGACTATTGTAAGCAGGACGTGGTCGTTGAACGTACCCTATCTGCCATACTTACCCCTAAAACATCAATCACTCAAACAGAACGTAAGCTGTGGGAAGTAGACTTCAAAATGAATATCCAAGGTTTACCGATTGACACACAATTGGTTAATGCGGCGATTGATTTATATCATCAAGAATTCAGTCGTTTAAAAACACGTTTAGAAAAGATTACCCAACTAGCTAACCCTAATTCTAACAAACAATTCTTAGATTGGCTACACAATCAATCGGTTTTTGTTGATAACACTCAAGCGACAACTTTAAAAGTCTTGTTAGCGGAGGACTTACCAGAGCAGGTAAAAGAAGCGATAACTTTACGGTTACAGACGGCTAAAACCCCTGTGGCTAAGTATGAAACTATAGCCAACAGAACTTCTTCAGATAACCGTTTAAGAGGTTTTCAGCTCTACCATGCGGCGACAACCGGGCGCTTTAGCTCAACCGGAGTGAATTTTCAAAACCTTCCACGTCCCACAATAGAGGATGTAGACGACTGTATAACGCTTATGCGAAATTATCAGCATGATGAATTAAGAAGCAAACACATAGATATTATGGAGGTACTGAGCTCATCTATCCGAGGGGTTATTCAAGCACCAGAAGGTAAGATGTTTTACCTAGCCGACTATTCAGCGATTGAAGCTCGTGTGTTAGCGTGGCTTGCGGGGCAAGATGATGCTTTAGAGATATTCAGAACGCACGGTAAAATTTACGAGCAAGCAGCCGCTAATATCTATCGGGTAGAGTTGGACGAAGTCACTAAGCCCCAACGTACGGTTGGTAAAGTATCCTGCATTGCTGAAGATGAATTAGTGTTAACTTCTGTAGGTTTAATACCCATTCAGAATGTAACACACAAGCACAAAGTATGGGATGGCCTAAGTTGGGTGTCTTGCGATGGCGCTATTTATAAAGGTGAAAAAGAGGTGATAACTTATGAAGGACTTACCGCAACCACAGATCATATTGTCTTCACAAAGCAAGGATGGGAAGTTCCGTTCGGGACTTGTGCCCGCGAACAAATCGCCATCGCTAAGACCGGATCTGGTTGGCAAGCAATTCGGTTGGGTCAAGATAATCTCACCCAAAGTTATCTGGAAACCTCTCCCAAAAAAATGGGGTTCTATGCGCGTTTTAAAAGTTTGTTGTGTAGGTTGTGGGGCGCTAAAATACATATCAATGTGCAATCTTTTGTCGGGCAAAACCAAAGGTTGCCAGACATGTTCACAAAAAAGAAAGACACCAAAATGGCTGTACAAAAGAGTTTCATCAATGAAGCAAAGATGTCGAAATCCAAACGCTCCGAGTTGGAAACATTATGGCGCACGTGGGATAGAATTTCGTTTTTCTTCAGTGCTCGAAGGTTGCTTGTGGATTCAGGAGAATTTAGGGTTACAAAGGAATCGGGAACTAGATCGAATAGACAACAATGGTCACTACACACCTGGAAATCTAAGATATGTAAGTCGAAGAGTAAATGCACACAATACCCGAGTGAAACAACACACCCAAGCAGTAATAGACTTTCGAACAAAGTATCCAGATATAAAATATGCAAACAACACCTTGAGAAATTTATTAAGCAAGCGATTAACGTTCGAAGAGATAGTACAAAGGTACTATCTGAAATCATCAAAACCAAAAGGCGTGTATGGGACATTCTCAATGCCGGACCCAATAACAGATTTACCGTATCCAACCTCTTAGTGCATAATTGTTTGGCACTAGGTTATCAAGGAGGATATCGCGCATTTCAGAAAATGGCGACTATCTACAACGTAGATATATCGGACAACGATGCTAAAGAGATTGTCGCTAAATGGCGGCGTTCTAATCATGCGATTACCGGCTATTGGGAATTATGTAATAACGCTGCAATACAAGCTATTCACAAACCATTTACCACATATGAAGCTAATTTAATATTGTTTCGCTCAGACGGAAACCAGTTATGGGCTAAATTACCAAGTGGACGTAAGCTAACCTGGAATAAACCGTGCGTGGTTGACGGTCAATTAGGTTACAAGGGAGTAGAACCAACATCGGGTAAATGGGTATCGTTTACTACTTACGGAGGGGATATCGTACAGTCTTTGACTCAAGCAGTTGCTCGTGATGTGATGGCTAATGCTATGTTAGCGTTAGACGCTGAAGGGTTTGAGCTCAGGCTAACTGTACACGATGAGATTGTAGTAGAAACAGAAAGACCTTTTGACGAATTTATGAAGATTATGAACACGCCACCTGCTTGGGCAAAAGGGCTACCCATTAAAGCTGAAGGTGAAATTTGTACACGATATAAGAAATAAAAGAGGAGTAAAGAAAATGATAGCATTTAAAGGTAATATTGAAGCTTTACAATCGATTGTTAATGATGTTGGTTTAGTAGGGTATTGGAAAAGAACTGAGCAATGCTATGCTTTTGAGTATCTATATGGTTTTAAGCTGATGTGGGATTGTACAAGTAAATTAATCACTTTTGATGGCGCACTAGAAGACGACATCAAGGAAAAACTCACCACCTTATTAACGAATCATGCAGCGAGTGTTGTTGCGTGTGCCGTTGACCCAGAAAATAAACAAGCTATTTTTATTGTTCATGGTCATGATAAGAACGCACTTGAGCAATTAGAAATGCTGTTAATAAAACTTAAGTTACATCCTTATATATTACAAGATTCTGATTCAGGCGGTAAAACTATTATTGAGTTGATAGAGCAACAACTTGATTATAAAACAGCTTTTGGAATTGTATTAATGACTCCGGATGATTTGGGTTGTCTTAAAACAGATAAAGGACAAAATTTAAAAGCTAGAGCACGTCAAAATGTGATTTTTGAGATGGGTATGCTCATTGCCAAACTAGGAAGACCTAACGTTGCTATTTTACAAAAAGGGGTAGTAGAAAGACCTTCCGACATAGAAGGCGTGTTGCGTCTTGAGTTTAATGACCATGTTCGAGAGATTGCCTTAAAACTCGCCCAAAGATTACAGGGGGCAGGGTTTAAGATAGACCCTAACGCACTATTGAATAGGGCTTTATGAACGAGTCAATAATAGAAAAGCACGTTACCCAATACGCAAAATCTAAAGGTTGGCTAACCTACAAATGGCATGCTACCCATCAAAAAGGCGTGCCTGATAGATTGTTTTTTAAACAAGGAAAGTTAGTAATTATTGAGTTTAAACGCCCAGGGGTGAAGCCTACAGCATTGCAGTTGTACACGCACCAGCAGCTTAGTAGTGAAGGCTTTACGGTGCATGTCGTTGATAACGTAACACAAGGCATCGCTTTATTGGAGGCCTAAATGCTAACAGAAAACGATTTATATAATTATCAGAAAAGAGCGGTAGAGTATATAATCAATCAACCGCGTTGTGGCTTGTTTTTAGATATGGGTTTAGGTAAAACGGTATCGACTTTAACCGCTATTCACCAACTATTAAAAACACAACACATTAATAAAGTCTTGATTATCGCGCCTTTAAGAGTCGCTATGCAGACCTGGCCCTCTGAATTTACTAAATGGGCTCACTTAAGAAACCAAGGGTATACCATTATTACTGGTAATGCTGAAAAAAGAAAGGAGTTGGTTAATGAACGAACCTCCATACATATTATTAATCGTGACAATATTTGTTGGCTTATTGATTTATTCGGCAGCGATGAATGGCCTTACGACATGATGATTATAGATGAAAGTTCGAGTTTTAAAGATCCGTCAACCAAACGCTTTAAAGCATTAAAAAAAGTCACTATTAAAACACCGCGTGTTGTATTATTAACAGGGACACCCACGCCTAACGGGTTATTAGGTTTGTGGAGTCAGTTATATTTATTAGATAAAGGACAACGTCTGGGGCGTTCCTTTACGTGGTTTAAACAATGTTACTTTATGTCCGATATGTGGGGGTTTAAATGGACTATGAAACCACGTGCCGACTATCAAATAACAAACCAAATGCAAGACATATGTATGTCGATGCGTGCCGAAGATTATCTACAATTGCCTGAAAGAATTAATATCGTACATACCATCGATTTAACCCCTAAAGCGCGCGAGTTATACCAAAACTTTAAACGCGAATATTTGTTGATGATTGAAGAACAGGTTCTAACCGCGGCCAGTGCAGCAGTATTGATGAACAAATTACTGCAATTTTGTAATGGGGCGGTATATCATAATGAAGGTGATGGCTATGAAATTATACATAATGAAAAGTTAGCTTTATTAGATGAAATTATAGAGGCGAATCCCGATGAATCTTTTTTGATAGCTTATTTGTATCGTAGCGACTTAGAGAGAATTATGAAGGCCTATCCCGAAGCGCAAGTATTAAAAAACGACACAAATGTTATTAACGAATGGAATCACGGTAAAATCAAAATACTATTAGCGCACCCGGCTAGTTGTGGGCATGGGCTTAATTTACAACTCGGTGGTTGCCACTTGGTGTGGTTCGGATTAACCTGGTCTTTAGAGTTGTACGACCAAATGAACGCTAGATTACATCGTTTAGGTCAAACTAAACCCGTACGCATACACCACATCACCGCCAATAACACAGTCGAAGCGAAAGTGCAAAAAGCCTTAACCGAAAAAGCCGATATTCAAAATGCAATATTAGAGGCTTTGAAAAGCTAACATAATAAATCCACCGCTTTTTGTTTATGCTCCGGGGCTAAGTGAGCATAAACTAAAGTCATCTTAATATCACTATGTCCCATTAATTCCCGCACAGTGTTTAGATCAACCCCTTTCATCACCAGCTTACTTGCAAAAGTGTGCCTTAAATCGTAAAAGCGAAAGTTTTGTATGTTAGCTTTTTTCAGCAAGGTTTCCCACGAATGCTTTAAATTAGTTAACACTTCTCCTGTAATAGGGGATTTAAAGACCAAATCATCGGGTTTTTGGGTTTGCATATTGCCAAAAATTGCTAATAATTTTGCGTGTATAGGAATATGCCTCCCTTTACCACTTTTTGTGTTCTTTTTATCTAACGTAAAAAGATTAGTATCAAAATTGATATCTCTCCACCTTAAAGTAAAAATCTCTCCTCTACGCATCCCTGTGTAATATGCGGTCAATACCATATTATGAGTAAGCTGGTTAGTTTCTTCTAATGCATCAAATAATCGTTGTGTCTCATCATCATCTAAATAGCGCATTTTATGAGATTCAATTTTAAAAAGTCTAAAATTAGTTAATTTGTTTTCAGTAAGATAGCCAAATTCTACAGCACGAGATATCGCACCTTTTAAACAGGCGGCAATACGATTAAGTCTAGACTGGGTTACTTGCTTTTCCTTTCGATAATTATGTAAAAATTGATGCAAAACCGTTTTGTCTATTTGATTGAGTTTATGGGGTAACAACGCTTTACAACATCGTAAAAGTATAAGTTCCGTGTTGTAGTAATCTTTACGATTTTGTTTGTACCAATCTAAATAAAACTCTTGAAGGTATTGTTCTAAGGATAGGGATTCATTACATGATTGACGCGTTGCAATTTTGTTAGCTTGCACGTCTATCCCTGAATGAATTTCCGCTAATCTCTTTGCCGCTAATTCTCTTGCTTGAGTCAAGGTCAATTGCCCATGCTTGGCGAGTGTATAACGTTTCTGCTCTCCAGTTGTGTTACGATAGTAAATTTGATAGGTTTTACCACCACTGTGGTAAACTCTGAGTAGTAATCCTTTAACTTCGGTATCAAAATAGTCTATCGTTTTATCGGGTATGGCGAGAGTATCAATAAAAGTTTTAGTAAGTTTAAGTTTTGGCATAGGTAGTAAACAGGTAGCAAAAAAATTATAAAGGTGAGTTAAAATATAATATCAGGCTTGTAATGTCAATTCTAAAAGCCTTGAGTTTACTAGTATAACGGAAAATTTGTAGTGTAAAACACTAATATTCATCGCTATGATCGTGCTGTAATTGGTAAGTGGGATAACAACTGGGCGACTCCAACTAATGTACTACAAAGCACATGTGGCACGTTTAATTTAAGTAATCAAAGCAAACTATATAATTGCCAAGCTAATGTGCCTGGTGATGATACACAACAGCAAACTGTTAGCTGGGATCAACCAAACTTAACGACAAGCAATATTACTAGCAGTAGTGCTAAACTTAATTGGAGTCAAGCAAAAGCGGACAATGTTGAAATCAGTTATCAAATTAGTTTAAACGGCACGATTGTAGGAATTACAAATCAAACTAGTTATACACTTAATGATTTATCGGCAGCAACTAAGTATGCTGTTAGCGTTAGTGCAAACGCCACCGGCTATAAACCAAACCAAGCTAATACCACATTTACCACAGAACAAACTCAAGGCAAACTTAGCTGGGACAATCCTAAAGTTGATGTCAAAACTTATGATGCTAGTTCTGTGACTCTAATGTGGAACCCTGCGCATTATTTGGGCGGAAATGGAAGCGCTATTGAATATACTGTTTCTTATAAAGAAGAAAATAGTAACAATTACATTGTTTATAAAACTATTAAGTTATCACAACTTACTACAAACGCCACGACTGACACTGAATTCAAAGTAATGGGGTTAAAATCAGATACCCTCTATACCTTTGAAGTAACAGCCAATGTGCCAGGCACAGGTATTACCCCACTTAAAGCACCGGCTGTCTCACAAAAAACACAAAAAGCAGAACTTGTGATTGACTGGGATGCTAAAGTAAACACAAATAACATTACTAAAAACAGCGCTCAAGTTAGTTGGAGCGAAGCAAAAACTGCACAAACACATCTTATTGTATATGAAGTTATTTATGGTAGTTCAGATACAGACCAAAAACACATTGACAATATTCAACATCTAAATCAAGCACTATCTAATCTTTCTCCAGATACTAACTACAGTGTTACCGTGATAGCTTCAGCACCAGATGCGGGCATATCAAAATCATCAGATCCTATTAACTTCAAGACTCAATCAGATCAACCTAGTGAAGATACTTGGCAAAAAGATAAAGTTTATTATCAAGGAAATATGGTTCAATACCACAATATAGACTATAAAGCAAAATGGTGGACGCAAGGTGATATTCCAGGGCAGTCTGATGTCTGGGAAGATATGACGCCTTATCAACCAGGCTTACCTTGGGATAGCAATAAAATTTACAAAGGCGGCGAAGTTGTTACTGATCCATTAGATCACATGCTCTATAAGGCACAATGGTACATTCAAGGTGGCGCTTTACCAAGTGCTCAATACGCCAACAACCCATATGCAGTCTGGCGTCCTGCTAATTAACTAATACATTTTGACTAAACCCGAGCTTCTTTGCCCATATTTTTATAAACAGAGGATTTAATTATGAAAACAAAAATAAAACTTATCTCTATCTCAATAATATTTAGCACAGCAACTGCTATTGCTTCACCGCAACCTTGGGAAGACAAGACCGAGATACTAACAACCTATAAAGCAGGGACTGAAGTGATTGATAACGGAATTATTTATCAATGCAACCCATGGCCTTATTCTGAATGGTGTCAATCTGCTGCTTATCGCCCATCTGGCATGTATGGTGCAAATTCTTGGGAAAAGAAATCTGACCCTCAGCCACTAGATCAGCAAAGAACATTAACCATTGCGTTACCTGATAACCTACCAAATAACGCAATTATTGAGTTCATTGACCCAAATGGTGGGATACATAAAGTTGCAAACAATCAAGTTACTTTAACTTACGCCAAAGGTGGCAGCGATTACACCATTAAACTTGAAGGAGGAACAGGAGAAGTCTCACCAACAAATTACACTGTAACAGAGACAAGTAAGTCGCCTGTATTAAGTTATAAAGAAGCCCCCACACCACCAGCACCAGCCACCCAATGTAAAGGTGAGGTACCTTCTGATGCACCTGAATGGAAAAAACCAAGTGCTTGGCCAAATGACCATTATGATGGCAATACATTTGTAAGTTACAAAAATGGTATTTGGCAAGCAAAATGGTGGACAAATAGTGCACCTGATAGTGGTGATGGCAGCTGGACTTATTGCCAATCGCAAACGCTTGGAACACTCAATGTTACAGTTTCAGGACTCAATGATTTCAATCAATTTCCATTAAAATTAAATGATAAAACTTATACCATCAGTAAAAATGGGGCAAAGTTACAACTTGGTAAAGGCAACTATAATGCTACCGTAGATACAATTGTCAACGTTTATGACATGCATGCTTATTTACCAACAATAACCCCATCCAGTTTTACCATAGATAAAAAAGGTGACTATCCGCTTAATATCGCATTTAATGAAAAAGCGATTGGAATAAAATCTATCGGGGCACAGGTAGAATTTGCCGAAGGAACTTCTCCAAATCCATTGCCTATTGCTACAATTGCAGGTGAAGGTTACTCAGCATCTCAACAACTAAAATCTAATAATAACGATATAAAGATCCCTGAATATGGTAGTTATACTATCACTCCAGCTAGTTACAACGTTGATGGAAAAAAATACGTTGCTAACAGCCTTAACGTTATCGATGCAATGCTTATTAATGGCAATAAAATTAAATATCAGCCAGACAACCGAGTGCTCGCTGGTTATATGCCTGTTAGTTGGAATCAACCGGTAAAAATTTCCGAAGCAGCCAAACAAGGATATAATATTGCTCTACCTTCATTTATCATAGTTGATGGAGGCAAACCAGTTAAATTTGTTGATGATCATTTCCTTGCCTACAGCACTTGGAATAACAGTGCCAGTGACCCACAAGTAATTGAGAAAATAAAAACAGATATTGAACTTGCAAAAACGCAATACGGCTTGAAGTATGTACTTGCTTCTATAGGTGGAGAACGTAACACATTTAATCCAGCTGGAGCACCAACTCAATTAGTAGCAGACCAAGTTATCAGTTTTCTAAAAACATACAATTTTGATGGTATTGACTTTGACCTTGAAGTTGTACCTAGAGATGTCACTAAAGAATATTTAGTCGAGTTTATCGAAGCACTTAAAGCTGAAATGCCAAACATTATAATATCTGGTGCACCACAGGTAAACAACGTTGGTGGTACCCTACAATATGTTAACACTCAAACAGATCAAGTTTACAATGCCGCTATTGAGAAAGGTTTATTTAACTACTTATTTGTTCAAGAGTATAATACAGGTGGTAATTATGTTTGTGCGGATGGTAGCTTAGGTACAAAAACTCAAGCTGGTTGCTATGATCAAACGTCAGCTAAATTTATTATCAGCAGCTTTTATGCTTTGAAGAAGATCACCCCTAAAAACACCTTAATCATAGCAGGGCAACCAGCCACAGCAAGTGCTGCTGGTGCTGCGACTGTCTATAATGGTGCTGATAAGGATGATCCATATAATGCCATGGCAAATGCTTACAAAGCACTCTCAAATGAACCCCAATTTGGAGGTGCTATGACATGGGAATTATCATTAGATGCCACTAATAATTACCAATTTATCAAGTCAATAAAGCCTGTTATATCAAACTAGATAAAGGGAATAATAAAGCTAAGAAAATTGCAAAGTGTATATCATACTTGCGCTAATGGCATTAAACTTAATCGTGATCAGAATTATTTACTTTAGTTATCACCAAACACATAACTAATCAAAGTATTGCCTCCACCTTGAAGTATCATAAACACTATCTTTAAAAATGGTTAACGAATTGTTTCAAATGCAATTTTCCATTGATCATTATTTTCCAATGATTTTGCTGTTAATTCCAATGTTCCTATTTCGGTATGCATTGCACTGATATGAACTGGAACCGACGTACCATTTGTGTAATTATCTGCTGATAGGGTTAATCTAAGTGGCGATAGTTCAATTAACCCAGCTTGCTCCCAATTAGTAAATACATCGCCCAATTGATCATTTACACGGTGGTTGGCAGCAAAGAACCTAAACTCAACGGGCTCCCCCACGATGAGGGAAAAAGTTTCTGCTTCGTAAGTCGTAACCTCACCTGCTTCCATACCTTGAGTAGCAATACAAAGTGCTTCAGTTTGTGGTTGAAAGCCAGGAATCGCAGGCATGGGTGATTCAATTCCAATATAAAATGAATGCGATGCGCCACCTTTAATACGAATACCATTTCCTTGTAAAGCATCAGCAAAAACTGTTGCACCAATGGCTACTGACGTGTCATATTCCGCATTTTCCAATTCAACGGCAAAAACTTTACCTTCTATCTCCAACCATTTATTAATTGTTTGCATAATTTGAGTGCGCAAAATTTTTGGTTTAAAAACACCACCATTGAATAACACGACGCTTGGTGCTACAAAGCTCTGCTCTTTTTCGGCTTGTTTACTCAAAAACAAAGCCAAATGTTTAGTAATTGCTGGCTCTTGCGCATAGGTTAAAGAAAACCGACTCAAACCTGATCGTGGATTTGCTTTGGGGTGATCTGTAATCGATACTTGTGGGAAAAACCCTTGTAAAATAATGCGTTCGACATCTTTTTTAGCCAACGTCTCTGAAACAGCGTTAGCAAAGATATTTGAGGATCTGCCTGGAATAGAAACCGATATTTCATTCAAACTCTTATCACTTAACAGCTTTTCTTTTGCATTACGACAACTATGTACCAAAGCCTGCATTTGCCAAGGTTCTAAGCGCTGACCGCTGTCCAATAAACGCTGTTGCAGCGTATGTGCTAGCATTAAATCAATATTGTCACCACCTATTAAAATATGATCACCTACAGCAATTCTTCTTAGTGCTAAATTCCCGTTATCATCTTCTACTTTAATGAGTGAAAAATCTGTTGTCCCACCACCGACATCAATGACTAAAATAGTATCATCAATCGATAGTTTATCTCGCCAATTTTCATTATTATTAATCCAACCATACAAAGAAGCTTGTGGCTCTTCCAGTAAAATGACATCTTCAAAATCACATAACCTTGCAGCTTCTGCTGTTAAATCCCGAGCGGCTGGTTCAAAGGATGCAGGAATAGTGATGATTATTTTTTGCTGAAATAAAGGCGCATCAGGAAAAGCACTATTCCACGTTTTCTTTATGTGTTCAAAATAATAAGTATAGGCCTCAAGTGGGGAGATGCGTTCAACACCCTCCGCAGCTTGATAAGGTAAAAGCGCTTTTCTCTTATCAATACTGGATTGACATAACCAACTTTTGACACTAGAGATTACTCTATTAGGAGTTGTTTGTGCTTTTAGTTTGGCATGCTCACCCACAATCACTGTTGTTTCACTTTGCCATGGCAAATTTATATCCGACAGAGTGAGTTCAAGTTCACTTGGAATATACAAAAACGAAGGCATGAGTATCTTTGATTCATATTGATTTTTAGCAAAAAATTGAGGTATAGCTAAACTACAAATACTATCCTCGCTCTTTAACCTTTTATAGGTAATAGCAGAATTTGTCGTTCCTAAATCTATCCCAATTAAATATTTTGCATGATGAGACACTTATATCACCTCCACTTCAGCTGGTTGTAATATATTCAGATTCGCTTCACTCGTTACATTGGGCAAGTAAATTTCCTTTATTTTCCACCCTTGATGAATCAAACGACCGTGTAAAACATTTGTTTCACTTACGTTACCTGTTAAATCTATGCTTTGACGATCAAAACCTGAGTGTAATGTAATTTCGCTATTTTCTTTTTCTAGGCACACAGGTTCTATTGAACAATAACCATACAATGCTTTTTGGCATTTATTGTGTATTTCTCTTGCTACAGCCGCAACCTGAGTATCATCATAATGATCTAAGTTTTGATGTAGAAAATCGATAAGCCTTCCTTTTTTTTGTAATATAGCTAGTAGTTGCTTTGCTGAGTTTGTATCCATTTCCCCTTGTTGAATATTGGTGGTTGATGAATATGTCTCTGTGTTATTCTCAGTTACAAGTGTGCCTGTAAAAAAGCACTTCAAACGTTGCTTCCATGAGAGTTTAATCAACATGCTTTGATTCCTAAATACATCTCTTTCATCATGCGTATAGTTAGTTTAACTCAAGCCTATATCAGCTACAAACCATTTTACGAGGTTTATAATCCACGATTACATCAAAAGTATTTCATGTTTTGACTAGTAATCTTATTTAACCAATAATTACAACTAAAAATTATGGTTAACTAACGATACAATGCTTATTTTAAAAAAGGTTAATTATTTATGGCGGCTTTTTGCAACAGGGCTATGTTTTTTATTGTTTTCTATTGGTAGCTTAATACTTGGTTATCTGATCATTCCAAGTGTAATTGCCATTTCTACAATCACAAAATCCAAAAAGTCAAAAAAGCATATTGTACAATATTGTATATATCTGACTTTTAGATACTTTACCCAAACCTTGTCATGTTTAGGTTTAGTTGATTATCAATTTAATGGCTTTGAAAAATTGCAACAAGATCAAGGTACTTTATTTCTTGCAAACCACCCAACCTTGATTGATTATGTTTTGATTGTTTCTAAACTTCCTTGTTGTGACAACATCGTAAAAGCATCACTATGGCAAAACCGCTTTGTTCGCAAAGTCATATCAGATGCAAGCTATATTCCTAATATTAATCCAGAACAGACTTTTGATGGTATAAAAAATACATTGTCAAAAGGTAATAACTTATTGCTATTTCCAGAAGGAACACGTAGCTCACCAAATAAACCTATTACGTTAAAGCGAGGGGCTGCACAAATTGCATTAAGAGCAAATGCACCAATTCGAGTGATTTATATCACTTGTATTCCAAGCACACTGGCAAAAAACGATAAATGGTATAAAATACCCGCCAAAAAACCAGTCTTCACATTAACTGTTGGTGATCTTATAGATCCCTACTTGATTTTGCAACAATGTAATGGTTTACCTTCTGTTGCAGCAAGAAGACTGACAAAAATACTTGAAGAACAACTACAAGGCAAATAATAGCAATGAGCAATAAACAACTTGAACTTGAGCTTAAAAATCTCATCATTGAGGTGCTGAATCTCGAGGACTTAACCGCTGATGATATCAATAGTGATACATTATTATTTGGAGATGAGCTTGGTTTGGACTCCATTGACGCACTTGAACTTGGTGTGACCCTCAAAAAGAAATACAATATTGAGATAGATAGAGAAAATGAGGATATAAAGCAATATTTTGAATCTGTTGCAAAACTTGCACAATTCATTAAGCAACAAAAAAGGACAAAAAATGATCACATCAAAAGAAAAAATTCATCAAGAATTAAAAAGCATATTTGCTGAACTTTTTGAACTTGATCCCCAGAATGTCACATTGCAGGCAAAATTATATGAAGACCTTGACTTAGATAGCATTGACGCAGTTGATTTAATTGTCTATCTTCAAGGCAAAACAGACAAACAATTTAAGCCTGAAGAATTTAAGTCAGTAAAAACGGTCTCTGATATTGTCGACATCATTCATCAAGAACTCAGTAATAAATAATGTCATTTCGCACTGTTGCTACAATAATCATCGGAATATTAATAGTTTTATACCCATTTATTGTATTTATTGGTTTTCATACTCTGCCTATCAAATGGTTATATCTATTATTAATTTGCTTATTTGCAATACGTGCGGTTTTTTCATCCAAACAAAAAAATCAAAGACCTATAAGCAAAAAAATTTTTGTATTTGCTTCTTTAGGAGGGTTGGCATTTAGCCTATCAGGGCTTATGTTTGAGAACATTTTTTTTGTTAAGTTTTATCCAGTTATTATAAGTTTGCTTTTTTTTATTGTTTTCGCAACTTCATTGACTCAAAAGGAAAATGTTATCTATCAATTTGCTAAGAAAACTTCATCTAAAGAACTACCACATTTTGTGGTTTCTTACACCAAAAAGGTCACAATTTCATGGTGTTTGTTTTTTTATCTAATGGCTTAATTTCACTTTATACTACTATGTTCAGCTCAATGAAGGTTTGGATGTTATACAATGGTTTTATTGCTTATTTTGCGATTGCAACCATGATCACAGCTGAGCTTATTATTCGATTTTTTGTAAAGAGAAAATATAAAAATGATAGCCTTTGATTTTCTATCATTTTCAACAAATACAGCAGATAAAGTTATTTTTTGCCATGACAAAAAAGATATTTTTCTATCTCAAATTCAAGATCAGATTTTTTTACTTGCGTCTAAACTAGTTAACTATTCTCAAAAGAATATTGCACTTTATTGCGATGATATTTACCATTTTTGTATTGCCTTTTTTGCTTGCCTTATTACTGATAGAACAACTATTCTGTTACCAAATAATACTATTGGTGTAAAAAAAGAGTTAAAAGATCATTATGACGCTTTCTTAACTTTTGATGTATCTAAAAACAGTTTCACATTAGATGGTCAAACTATAATTTTAACTGAAAAAAATAATGTCACTCAATCCAAAATTAGAATGACAACCATATCAATTGATGATTTGCAACAAAAAGAAATTATTTTTTTTAGCTCTGGTTCAACTGGAACACCTAAAAAAATCACCAAACAATTTAGCTATGTTTTAAACGAAGTTATTGTTTTAGAGAATATATTTGGACAATATACAGCTAAGCTTTCAACTTTTTCTAGTGTTAGCCATCAGCATCTATATGGCTTTATTTTTTCCTTTTTATGGCCGCTATTAACTTGTAAAAAAATCTATACCAAACTGATTCGCTATCCAGAAGAATTACAATTTAATTTGAAGTACAAAGAAAAATTTACCTTTATAACAAGCCCAACCTTATTATCTCGTTTAGATTTCAGTGAAAAATTAAATAATATTATATGCTTTATCGCAGGTAGTTTGCTTAAAACCGACATAGCGCAGAAGGTCAAGCAAAATCTACAATTAGAGCCATTTGAAATTTTAGGTAGTAGTGAAACAGGGATTATTGCTTGGCGTCAGCAGCTAAAAAATGAGCGTTGGCATTGTTTTGATAGTGTTCTCCTTCATCACAATTTTGAAAACTTATTAGCCGTTAGTTCTAATTTTTTTCCTGAAAAAATTTTAAGTACAGGTGATAAAATCCAATACCTTAATGATAAAGAATTTATTTTACTAGGACGTTCGGATCGTATCGTTAAAATTGAAGGCAAACGCTTATCGCTTACTGAGCTTGAAAATAAGCTTAAATTACACCACTGGATTGAAGACTGTTATGCTTTGAACTTACATAAAAATCGTGATTATATTGGTATTTTTATTGTGCTATCTCTTGTAGGTAAAAGTCAAAAACTCAACCAATCAGCACATATCTTTCACAGTCAATTACGTGCACATTTAAAACAGTGGTTTGAAAATATTTTGCTACCCAGGGCTTTTCGTTACGGCAATGAAATCCCATTAAACCAGCAAGGGAAAGTTGATAAAGATGCTATTGCAAAATTGTTTTAACTTCTTTTTGAAAAAAATATTCTCCAATTTTGATCAAAACGTTAACATATGCAAAAAATTAACCAATCACTTAGTATGGATAAAAATAAATTTGAATACCATCATATGGGCATTGCAACAACTAAAAGAAGAGCTGACGAACGCTACAGCTCAACCTTCAAAATGTATACCACAAAAGGACATAATTCTTTTAGAATACAATACCATCGCTTTGAAGTTGGTTGCCCACTTCATCCACTCATTCAATCTAAACCACATGTTGCTTTTAAAGTTTATAATCTAGATAAAGCAATTAAAGGTCATAAAGTCATTCTTGAACCTTATAGTCCATTTAATGGATTTAAGGTCGCCATGATTGAAGTGGAAGGAGCTCCTGTTGAATTAATTGAAACAAGTTTAACCGAAGAGCAAATCTGGAATGACGATCATAAAGGATCCCATGTCTATCCTGAGAAAGAATAAAATCTTTTTAAAACAAAGCTTTTAGCCGATCTACTAAAAAGTTTAATTTTTTGCCAAAAGACTAGGTTCTGTAAACCAAATTTTTTTACCACAGCCATATTAAACTTCCCTAAATGTGCAAAAACCCAATGAAACTGATCATTCTTTTATCAAATCTAGAAAAAACTCTGCAACAGTGTTTCAGCTTAGAAAAAAGCACTCAATCACGCCCCTTGTGGAAGAACCCCCCAAAAAGATGGATCGTTATTTAATCATCCATATTAAACCTTGCTGCACTAGGAATCCAGCGATATAAAATAGGAATGGAAATACCTAAATCTTTTGGTAATAGACCACTTTCAAGTAGCTTTTTGGCAGATTCTAATTTGCTGTCAGTCATTAGAGTTCTTTCCAAACCTCAATTAGTCAATTCAAAGTTGTAAATTCCCGTTATTAAATTAAATCGAAGTCCAAACCTTTTTCGTCTATTCCGATATTTGTCGGCAATAATTTTAAAACGTTT
>NZ_JAMBMW010000062.1:0-642 GCF_024208055.1 Candidatus Nebulibacter yamunensis | reverse complement strand
AATCAACACAGGCTTAAATACTTTAGCGTTGCCATCGTTTTCGACTTTACGAAACGGTAAGGTAAACGAAAAGCTTGGTCCTTCAAATAATGAATCATTCAATTCTTCACCGTCACAGAGCAACTCAGCATAATACTTGGCTAAGGAAAGATCATAAGCAAAGTTATGTTTATCTGTGGCGATATGGCTTTGAGATTTATAGACAAGATGCTCTGCACGAATCTTACCGTCTTCTAATTCTAGAAAGGGCATATTGCCATCAAATTCAAAAGTAACATACAATTTATCTTTCATACCATCTTCGGCAGTGATAGTTAAACGAATGTCTTTTTTTCTACTGTCTCTATCTATGGCTTTTGTGTAATTGGCAAATAAAGTGCGGATAACGTGACGGATTTTTTTATAATCGACATAAAGTTTTTGTTTGGATTTTTCGTCCATATCAAATGAGACACTCACATCGAATTCTGCGCTGATTGAGGCATCTGCAAGATTTACCTCGTTTTGAATAAATTCTTGTAAATGCAAAGGAATTTGGTTTGTTTCTGGTTCCTTATCTTGATCTAATATTGATGTATTTATTTTTTGATAAAGCGAGTATATGTCAGATAAACTTTCATTAATATTATAAAACTCATCATT
>NZ_JAMBMW010000061.1:0-647 GCF_024208055.1 Candidatus Nebulibacter yamunensis | reverse complement strand
TTGACGCCCTGCCCGACTTCGGGATTTTTGGCATAGATCAAAATCTTGCCGTCAGGTGAGATCCGCAGATAGGCGTTTGGCTTAAAGTCGGCGGCCGGATCGGTCGCCGCGGCGCCCGTCTTCGGCGTGCCCAGCATGATGGCCAGCACTAGCCCGGCACCTGTCGCCCCGCCCCATTTCAGAACTGCGCGCCGGCTCGATGATCACCAACCACCTCACCGTCAAGGGTTTCTGGGGCTCGCGCGTCTCAAGCGAGATGGCTGCCAACGAAAAGGTCCGCCTGATCACCGAACTGGTCACGCTCGCTGCCCAGGGCAAGATGAAGCTGCCCTCGGGCGGAGAGTTCAGCCTCGACAACGTCACCGACGCGGTCAAGGCCTCGCTGACCCCGGGCAAGTCCGGCAAGATCCTGATCCGGCCCTGACCTGCTGCATGATGAAAGCGCCCGCGCCGGATGCCCTCCGGCGCGGGCCTTTCCTGAACTAGCTACCGCCCGACCTGTTCCTCCAGCCGGTCGGTTGCCGGCGGCGGCGTCCGTGACAGCGCGGCGATCCGGGCATGCAGCTCCGGCGTCATCTCGACCTCGACCGAGGCCAGCGACGGCTGCAGCTGCTCCACAGTGCGCGCACCGAAGATCGGGCTGGTCA
>NZ_JAMBMW010000042.1:0-3355 GCF_024208055.1 Candidatus Nebulibacter yamunensis | reverse complement strand
ATCCTGGGGTCCGCCCACGCCCATTTGTATTCGCCGGAGTCGCTGGGCCGGCTTTTGGTGGAGGCCGGACTGCGGACTCTCCGCGTCGAGCGGGTGGTGGAACCGAGTGGGAAAGTTACGGTTTTTGCCTTTGCCGTGACCCCGCAGGGACTGCACGCGCTCGCCCGGTAATTGAAAGGTTCCGTCTGTGATGTTTTGGAAGTCCCATAAATTTCTCTCTACCCTGCGCCTCTTCCGGGAGTGGCCGGAATGGAGTTTTTCGCGTCAGGCCCCGCTGCCGCCTCCCGACGCCCCGCTGGCTCTGATCTCGTGCATGGGGGACTGGGAATACACGGTGAAAACCGAGGCGATGCTTGGCCTCGGCCTGCGGTTGCAGGGATACCGGGTGGTGTACCTTTTGAAAAACCGTTCGCTGCGCCTCGCCCGGCGCTGGCTGCACTGCGCGGGGTTTCACGACCATTTGTTTTTCGACGATTATTACCGGACGCCGTCGGAGGGGGAATTGGACGAATGGAAAAAGGAAGTCCGTGCGGCGGGCGAGTCGTTCGATGCGGTCAAGGGCTGGAAGTTCCGCGGTTGCCTGGTGGGACCGCAAATCCTCGCCAGCATTTCGCGGAAAATTTTCTCCGCGGGTTTTGATGTCAACGCACCCGATGTGCGGGCGAAGGTCGAGTCGCAGCTTGCCACGGCGGTCACCTTTGTGGTCACGGCGGGGCGGTTGCTGGACGAGCAGCGTCCTGCCCTGCTTTGTCTGAACGAGGCGAACTACACCTTCTCCGCGAGCCTGGTGGATACGGCGATTGAGCGCGGGGTGCGGGTTTTTCAATTCATCCAACCGAACCGCGAGGATGCGATGCTTTTCTGGCGGCTGACCCGTGAAACGCGGCGGGTTCATCCGGCCACGGTCTCGGCCGTGACCTTGCGCCGGGTGGGCGAGCGTCCCTGGACGGAAGCTCATGAGGAGGCCGTGCAGCAACTTTTCGCGGACCGGTACGGTGGGCGCTGGTATCTCCAGAATCGCAATCAGATTTCGACCACGGAAAAATCCCGCGCCGAAATCGATGCCACTCTCGGGCTTGATCCGGCCCTGCCCGTCGCGGTGGTTTTTTCCTCGGTGCTGTGGGACGCCAACCTGTTTTACGGTCAGGATCTTTTCCGGGACAACGGCGAGTGGTTCATCGAAACGGTGCGCGCCGCCTGTGCCAATCCGCGCGTGAACTGGCTGATCAAGCTGCATCCGGTGAACACCTGGAAGCGCGAGATCGAGGGCATCTCCGGTGAGCTGGCCGAGATGGTGATGATCCGGGAAAAAATCGGCGAACTGCCCCCGCATGTGAAACTGCTGCTGCCGGATTGCGGCATCAGCACGCGATCGATTTTTGAACATGCGGATTTTGGCGTCATAGTTCGCGGCACCAGCGGCATGGAGATGGCGTGTTTTGGCAAAACCGTGATCACGGCGGGCACGGGGCGGTATTCGGGCCTGGGGTTCACCATGGATCCTGCGACCTCCGCGGAATATCTTGCCCTGCTGGCCGCGCTTCCCGGGGTGCCTGCCCCCACCGAAGCCCAGGCCCTGCTGGCCCGGCAGCATTTTTACGCGGCGTTCAAACTCCGTCCCTGGGAACTGCGCAGTTTTGAGTCGAAGATGCGCCCGCCGCGCGGTGCCGGCGATCTGGAGCATGCCCGGCTGCGGCCCCGTGTCCGCACCCTGGCCGAAGTGGAAGCCCACGGCGACCTGCGGGCCTGGGCCGAGTGGGCGATCCGGGGCGACACGCCCGACTACGCCGCCACGGAATGAACGTCCTTCACCTCAGCCACTACGCCGGCAAGGGCGGCGCGTGGACCGCGATTGATGGACTCAACCGTCAGCTCCAAAAAGCGGGCGCCGTTTCCCGCATCCTTTGCGCCAATGCCGACGCCGGGCTGGCCGACCGTCCCGACATCGCACGGGCGAAGGAAATTCCGGGGCTGAAAAAACTCGGAAACCTCCTGCCCTATCTGGCCGAGTTGCCCCAGGCCCCCTGGATGCGCGGGCACTGGCGCAACCCGCGGCTGCACACCAACTGGCTGCCGCGGTTTCGCGTGCAGGCCCACCCCTGGCTGGCGGAAGCCGACGTGGTGCATGTGCAATGGATCACCCTCGGCTTGCTCACACCGGAGCAACTCGCCCGGCTGAACAAGCCGCTCGTCATTTCCCTGCTCGATCTCTGGCCCATCACGGGCGGCTGTCCCTACACCTTCGGCTGCGGGAAATACGCGGAAAAATGCGGGACCTGTCCGCAGATCGAATCGTCCACGGAGCGCGATGTTTCCCGCCTCAACTGGCATCGCAAAAAACGCGCCTACGCGGCCTGCGAACCGGTTTTTGTCACCCTCAGCCGCAGCATGGCGGAGGATGCCTCGCGCAGCCCCCTGGTGCAGGGGCGGCGCATCGAGACGATCCCGAGCGGCATTGACACGGAAACCTTCCGCCCCGGCGACGCCGCGGCCTCCCGCGCCCTCCTCAAGCTGCCGCCGGACCTGCCGCTGATCCTCTTTGGCGCCCAGATCCCCTCCGAACCGCGCAAGGGATTTGACCTGCTGCTGGACGCCGTGCGCCGGTTGCACGCGAGACGCGGACCCGACTTTGGACTCGCCATCTACGGGACCACGAAGGACATTCCATGGGCGGACATTCCGGTGCCGGCCTTCGACCTGGGCCGCCTGGAAACCCCGCTGCGCCTGCATTCCTACCGCGCCGCGCAGGTCTTTGCCGCCCCCTCGCGCGAGGAAAATTTCGCCAGCACCGTGCTCGAGGCCATGGCCTCGGGGTGTCCGGTCACCGCCTTCCGCATCGGCGGCATGCCGGACGCCATCGCGCACGGGGAAACGGGCTTCCTCGCGGAACCGTTCGACTGCGGGCAACTGGCGGATCATCTCGGCGAAATTCTCGACTCCGAGGCCCTGCGATTGCGGCTCAACGCCCATTCGCGGCAGCAGGCCGTCGAGAAATATTCTCTGGATATTTACGCGGGGAAGTACTTACAACTTTACCAGTCTCTCGCGCCGCATGCGCCGCGCGAACCCACGCTTACCTGACTGCTTGCGTACTGAAATGCTCTATTCCTGGAAAAAAGTTTTCCTCTTTTTGCTCGTTCTGGCGGCAGGTTTTGTCGTGGCCTTGGGGCTATGGACGGTGGCCTTGCTCTACGGCTATCGGTCCGTGGCCACGCACGACGAATATTGGGTCGAGGCGGTGGTCCAGCGCAAAAAAGACTCCGCCGCCCGCAAGACTGGCGGGCGCCTCATCATTCTGGCGGGTTCGAGCGGATGGTATGGATTTCGCACGAAGCCGATGGAGGAAATCCTGGGC
>NZ_JAMBMW010000060.1:0-711 GCF_024208055.1 Candidatus Nebulibacter yamunensis | reverse complement strand
GAAGAAAGCCAGGCTGACCGCAAGAGTGATCGTGATACGCCGGATAGCTTTCATTTACCCGTTGGTCGTCAGCCACGCGCTTCAGCACGTTGGCTGGACGGCATGGTTGATCTTATTTTCGCAAGGGATTACCTCATAAATTCCATAGTCTATCCCTTCGTGGAATGAACGAGAAAACAGCTTTAACTTCACCTGTGGGGTATGCTGATCTGTCGGAGAAATCGCAGAAATGTCAATGAAATGCCCGTCTCCCAATTCTGCGTCCATGGACATGGCTCCCAAGGACGTAAAGACTGCTTGGCACCACTCCACGGAACGGCCACCTCTACTGAGAAATTCGTATCTCAAACCCTCTGAACTTCTAACTTGCTCTTCGTACACCGCGAGTTCGCAGGTAACAAATAAATCGTTTTCTTCTCTTTGGGCCAGAGAAACAGGTCCGCCTGCCGAGAAGCCAACGATCGAAGTCAGAGTTTCGTCGTCAAATTTGCCATACTTTTCGGCAAGCTCGGCAAATAGCTTTGAGTAGAGCTTTTGGTGATTCATTTTTTATGATCTAACAAGCGATTATCCTAGTCTGGATCTCCACCCAATTTGGGGTGATATCCGACGCCAGCCGGAAAAAGAGGAGATTCCGACAGCCACTTTTTGCCACTGGAATAGCGGGTTGCGGAGCAGTTTGACAAGGCGTTTCGCCGACCGGCCTTTCTC
>NZ_JAMBMW010000018.1:0-40786 GCF_024208055.1 Candidatus Nebulibacter yamunensis | reverse complement strand
GACTTTCTGTCTGATTGGCATGTTCATTTTCGGCAAGCGCCGCTAACACGTAGTTTTGTTCATCGGCGTTTACTCCATCCATGATATCGACTGTGGCAATTGCTGCACCATCAAACATAATGCGAGGTTCTAACTCTTGCAACAATGAAGGCTGAGGTTGATAGAACATCATATTATCTTTTTTATTTTTATTGGTTTTATTTGCTGAAACAAGCGTATGTAATTGGCTCTGTACGACTTTATATAATTGCTTAATCATGATAGGTTATCCTTTTTCTTTTCTTTTTAAGTCTGCATTAAGGATAGTCCATCACTAAATTTAAGAATTAAGACAATCTATAATTTAGCGGTAAGCTTTTTCGCTTTTTTTGTGAGAGTTTTGATATTATGAGAAAAACATTCCCTAGTGTCGACAAAATTAGAAAATACTATGTGTTTAACATTGGTGGAAATAAGTTAAGACTAATAGATTCAACGTCAGCATAGATACTTTTTTATGACCTTCCACTTAAGAACAGGCAAAATGGTAACTACTTTTAAAAATTTAGCTTTCCATCTTCTATGCGATAAATATAGTCCATTTCTTTAGCAAACTGCTTATCATGCGTGACGACCACAAATGCCGTTTTAAATTGTGTGCTTAATTCGTGCATAAGTCGCAAAATATTTTCAGAATTATGTGCATCTAAGTTTCCCGTTGGTTCGTCTGCCAATATACAGCTTGGCTTTGTGACCAATGCTCTTGCAATAGCAACACGTTGGCGCTCACCACCTGAAAGCGTACCGGGTTTATGCTTGACACGATGCGCTAATCCTACGGCACAAAGCATATCAATTGCAGCTTGATGGGCTTCTTTTTTAAGGATTTTCTTACGCATCATCATCGGGAGCATCACATTATCCAAAGCACTAAACTCTGGCAACAAATGATGAAGTTGATAGATAAAACCTAAATGAGTATTACGCATTAAAGCTCGCTTATTCGCCGATAGACAATCTATACGCTTTCCAGCCAGATAGACCTCTCCTTTTGTTGGTGAATCAAGACCTGCTAACATATTCAAAAGCGTTGTTTTTCCAGAACCAGATTGTCCCAAAACTGCTACTTTTTGACCATGCTTAACTGCAAAGTTAATCTCGTGCAACACCTGTGTTTGAAGCTTACCGTCTTTGTAGGTTTTATCTAAATTTCGACAGCAAATCGCGTAGTTATCTAGATTACTCATAGCGCAACGCCTCCGCAGGTTGAACGCGCGATGCGCTCCATGCTGGATACAAAGTCGCCAAAAGACTCAATAAAAGCGAAGCAATCCCAACATGGAGAATATCATTTGAAATAAGCTTGGAGGGAATAAAGTCAATTTGATAGACGCTTGGACTTAAGAATTGAACGTGAAAGACAACTTGGATCCAGTTGACAATTTCAGTCGCATTTATTGACAAAATTACACCCAAAATGACGCCAATTAAAGTCCCAATGATTCCTATTGCTAAGCCTTGAATGATAAATGTCATAATAATCTGCCTTGATGACATGCCCAAGGTGCGCATAATGGCAATATCAGAACGCTTATCAGTCACCACCATTACCAAAGATGAAAGGAGATTAAAAATTGCCACTGCGATAATCAGCATTAAAATAAAAAACATCATCGTTTTTTCCATCTGTAGAGCTTGGAAGAAGCTTTTATTTTCGTCCGTCCAGTCTCGTGCAATATAAAAGTCAGATAGTATGGAATGATTTAAAGTTTGCTTTAAAAAAGGCGCTTGGTAAATATCTTTAACACCAAGTTGTAATGCGCTCACTGCATTTCCCATTTGAAAAAGCTTGGCTGCATCTTCAATATTAACAAGTGCATAGTAACTGTCGTATTGATAGCTCACCGAAAAAATACCTGATACTTTAAATTGTTTTAAGCGTGGCATCATTCCCGCCGGTGTTAAATTGGCTTGTGGTACAATCAATGTCACCTTATCACCGACTTTTACATCAAGCGACTGTGCTAAATATTTGCCCAAGATGATATTGAATTTCCCTGATTGTAATGAATTTAACTCTCCCTGTTCCATATGATCGGCAATCGGCACAACTGAGTTTTCATACTGTGGTTCAATTCCTTGAATTGCAGCAAAAGCATTAGTGTCATTAACTGAGAGCATTCCTTGACCTTCAATAATCGGTGCTACACCTGAAATACGTTTATCTTTTTGTGTCAAGTCTTCTGAAAATGCTTGCCAATAATAGAGTTTACCGCCTGCTTGATAGACTTTAATCGGTGGAACCATCATTAAAATTCTATCCTTTATTTGCTCATCAAAACCATTCATCACCGACATAACGGTAATCAAAACAGCAACACCCAGCGCAATCCCAATAAATGAAATCGCAGAGATAATAGAGATAAACTGATTACGCTTTTTTGCTCGCAGGTAACGCAACCCAATAAATAGGGGTAATGGTCGATACATCTAGCTAAAATCCTTAAAACAAAACTCGCCGTATCATAGCATAATTCTGCTTGATCAAATATTTTAAAAACGGGAAATTATACATAGATGCCTGACGATGTCTTACTTTCACATAGCGAATACTACACTATCATCAGCGCTCAGTTGTTTCACTTCTGAGTTCGGAATGGATTCAGGTGGGACCAACTTGCTATTATCGTCAAGCAAGCGGCATTTTAACTACTGCCATGACGAATGTCCATTATTTTTTTAACTGATTTTTTGGATTTCTCTATTATCATTCAAAAACAGAAGCTATTAAGTAAGCTTTGATTGTATTAGGCAAATGTTTGGAATTAAGCACGCTTTGCTTTATAGATTGCGGTATATTTTCTTGTAATATACCATTGTTGCGCAATACTGATCACATTGTTGGTTAACCAATACAATACTAAACCTGATGGGAAAGAAGCAAAGAAAACTGTAAAGATAACAGGCATCAACATCATGATTCTAGCTTGCATTGGATCGGCTGAAGTTGGGCTAATTTTTTGCTGCACAAACATCGAAATACCCATTAGAATTGGCAAAATAAAGTATGGATCTTTCGATGCCAAGTCATGTAGCCAGAAAACAAATGGTGCTTGACGCAATTGCACACTTTCCAATAACACCCAATAAAGTGCAATGAATACTGGAATTTGAATCAGAATAGGTAAACAACCACTTGCTGGATTGACCTTTTCTTCTTTATACATCTCCATCATTTTGCGACCAAGCTTTTGGCGATCTCCTTTATAAAGCTCTTGTAACTTCTTCATGCGTGGTTGAAGCATACGCATTTTTGCCATAGATTTATAGCTTTTAGCAGATAATGGATAAAACAGCAGTTTGATTAAAACAGTAACAAGGATAATTGCGACACCCCAGTTATTAACAACATTATGGATAAGAGTCATAAGCCAGAAGATAATAACTGAAATAAAAGACAGCATCCCATAGTCAACAAGCTTATCTAAACCATCGGGTCTATTTGCACCAAAGTCCTTAACCATTCCTTCAAGGTTCTTAGTAATGGTTGGTCCAGTATATAGAATATTGGTATTTTCTATGCTTTGACTACTTTCAACAACGACGGGTTGAGTTTTCACACCTGATTGATAAGTGTTAGTTGCGAGTTTATTTGCATAAACGTTAAAGCTTGTATTTGGATTGTTAGGCAGCCATAAGCTTACAAAATAATGCTGAATCATTGCTGCCCAGCCTTTGTTGGTAGTCACCCCTACTGCTTGAGTTGATTTAGCAAGATCGCTAAACGATTCTTTTTGAAAAGGTTTTTGATTTGAAGATAATCCTACGCCTTGGAAAGAATAAGAATGCGCATCGAACAAGCTAAAACTATGGCTTTCTGGTATGACTTCACGAGTTATTTCATTATCAAAAGTGATACTTACTGGTACGTTTGTGGTATTTTTAATGCTTTGTTTAACAGTGATTGCATATGCCGTATCGTCAATAATGTATTGGCGAACAACTTCAATACCTTGTGTTTGTGCGCTTAAAGTTACGATTGTTTCAGTAGTCTTTTTGTCAACGCTGTGTTGAGTGAAGATTATTTTTTGTGGTTGATTGTTAATGTAAATAATACTTTGTGCAATGTATTTACTGCCAGTTTTATTGTTTAAAAGCGGCATTGGGCTTTTATCGGTTAGGCTCACATCGTAGTCTTTTAAAGCAGCATTGATAATTGCGCCATTTAGCGGACTAATTTCTAAATTAGCAAAAACTTTGGTATCGAGTGAAATAGGTTTAATGTTATCACTATTGAAGTCTTGCTTAGTTGCATCAACTGTTACAACAGGTTGTTTCGTATCACTTGCCGTAGTTGACATTTGTTGTGAGCTTGTTTGAGATTGATTTTGAGGCGTTAGCGTTTGTTTTGGTGAAAACATTTCTTCCCAACGCGCCATAAGTGACATAAAAATCACAACAATAAGCGCTATTAAGAATATTCTTATATAGTTTGACTTCATGAGTTTAAACCTTTTCTTTCTTTGGTACTGGATCATATCCGCCTTGACAGGCTGGGTGGCATTTTATCAGCCTTTTTGTAATTAGCCAAAGCCCAATCAGTAAACCATGCAATTTAATTGCTTCTAGTGCATATTGCGAACAACTAGGGTAAAAACGACAACGCATCCCTAATAAGGGGCTAATAAATATCTGGTAGCTACGAATAAGTACAATAAAAGGTAGTGCTATAATTGTGCGTATTGTGCGAGAAAACTGTTGATAGAACACCATAAATCTTCCTTCGTTGCTGCATCTGCATGTTGGCTTACAATGACGATTAACATTGTGTTGGTAAATTTAGCTTTGTTATGACGAAACATTTCCTTATTTAAGCGTCGGCATAAATTGCGTTTAACTGCTGTTTTTACTTTCTTTTTACCAGCGATAATACCGATGCTTGTGCTAAGGTCTTCGCCTTGAGCGATAAGATAAGAAAAATGTTTGGTATGAATTTTTTGGCAGATGCGTGAAAAGCCAAGATTAAATCGCTTGGCATTTAATATGTTTTCTTTTTTAAGTGCATTAAGCGGCAAGCTTATGTCTGCCTTTAGCACGCCTATTACGCAATACTTTTTGACCACTTAAAGTTTTCATGCGCGCACGAAAGCCATGCGTTCTTTTTCTTTTTAAGTTGCTTGGTTGAAACGTTCTTTTCATATTTATTATCCTCGTTTAGATTATTTAAAATTAAAGTATAAAAGTATGTAATGCTATTTGTGCAAAGCGCAGATTCTAAGCGAAAAAAAATTATTGGTCAATAAAATACCCATCATTCCAATAAAAATTCACTGAGTTTTCTTTAATCAGTCATGACTAAAATTATTTCTTTATTTTGTCATTTAAACGGTTAAGATGTTGGTTATCAATGAATTACAAATTTAAACTGTTTGCTTTATGTCTATTCATAAAATAAAAGGCTATGTTATCTTAATTGTGTTGTTTAGCGCATTCTTATTGTTTTACAAATATATCATGCAAGTTTTTCCAGGACTTATCGCCAATGATATTATGTCATCCTTTAGTATTTCGGCTTCCGAAGCCGGCTCGCTTGTTGCGATTACCTTTTGGACAATTGTCATTACGCAATTATTTTCTGGCGTTATTTTGGATCGATTTGGTTTTAGACTCATTAGCGCCTTGTCATTGATGACTTCGGCTTGTGGTCTTTTACTTTTTGTCTATGCCGCAGATATTAGCAACTTACCGTTAGCTTATATTGGTCGGATCATGATTGGTGTGGGTATTTCTTTTGCAACCGTCAGTTACATCAAAGCAACTTCGGTATGGTTTTCACCTAAGCAATTTGCCTTTGTTGCAAGTTTTCTAGCAACTGCTGCCATGTTAGGTGCCATTGTGGGTCAAGCGCCGCTATCTTATTTAATTAGCTCCACTGGATCGTGGCATAAGGCTCTTGCCATTTGTGCTTGTATTGGTATTGTTGGTGCAATTTTATATTTTCTGATTGTTCGTGATCATAACCCAAAGCAAAAAGTATTATTTTCTGAAGGCGTAAGCTTAAAATGGTCTTCGATTAAAACTGTACTCACTAATCGTGATAATTGGTTACTTACACTTTATTCTGGCTTAAGCTTTACTGCAATTGATGCTTTTGCCGGTCTATGGGGAAATAATTATTTCAAAGAGCAATATCAAGTCTCAACCGAATATGCAGCAGGAATAATTTCGATGATTTTCTTGGGCATGGCGATTGGTTCTCCTATCATTGGTAAGCTTTCTGAGAACTTTAATACCAAAAAGTTAATGCTAAGCTTTCACGTTGTTGCAACTATTAGTCTTGCGATTGTGTTGACTTTTAAAACCTCACCTCTAATTTCATCCATTTGTTTGTTTGTATTTGGTTTTTGCTTAGGTATATATATGCTAACTTTTGCCATTGGTAGACGCATCAACTCACTTGCTGTTACTGCAACAGTCGCAGCGCTTATCAATACAGGTGAGCCTGTGTTAGGTGCAATCTTCGACCCACTGATTGGATACTTCTTAGAGTTGACATGGACGGGTGATTATATCAACAGTACAGGTCAAGTCATCCATTATGCTCAAGGCATGGTACCTGTTAATGCCGTTAAGCATTTTGCGGTTTCCTCTTATCATATGGCGTTCTCCATCCTTACCTTGAGTATGGTATTAGCCTTTATCTTATTGTGTTTTGTCAAAGATAAAGACAATGAATTTGAACAAACAGTTTAATTGTTTATATGAGCCTTATTGATCGTTATCAAGAATACATTACAATACAAAACTTCCAACAAGATAGTCTTCAATTGCAAGCAATAGAGAAACTGGAAAGCATTGGGAACATTTTAAATAATGTAAACCAAAAAAACAGGTGGTCATTGTTTAGAAAAAAAGTGCAATCAGTCAAAGGGTTATATATGTGGGGAGGTGTTGGGCGTGGTAAAACTTTTATTATGGATTTGTTTTATGAGTCTCTCATCTTATCGTCTAAGCGCCGCCAGCATTTCAATCACTTCATGAAAGAAGTTCACACCTTATTAAAACAATTTCAAGGTCAGAAGAATCCGCTTTATGAGACTGCCAAGGACATTGCCAAACAATCAAAAGTCATCTGTTTCGATGAATTTTTTGTTGAAGATATTGCCGATGCTATGATCTTAGGCAATCTTTTTAAAATGCTTTTTAGTCTTGATGTCACCCTTGTTACTACTTCGAATATTCCGCCTGAAAGGCTTTATCAAGGAGGATTGCAACGCGAACTTTTCTTGCCTGCAATAAACGCACTTACTGAACATGTGGAAGTGTTCAATCTCGATTCAGGAGTAGATTATCGCCAACAAATCTTGCAAAGTGTACAACGTTATTTTTATCCACTTACTCAGGGAACAAGTACCTTAACTTTACTATTCAAAAAACAGGCATCTTCCTTCGCAATCTATGACACTGAAATTATTCTTGAAGATCGCTTGGTCAGGGTCAAAGCAGTCGATGAACAAATGATTTGGTTTGATTTTTTTGCCATTTGTGGTGATACACGTGGTGTCAATGACTACATCGCACTTGCTAAGCGTTTTGATTATATTTTTATCAGTGAGATGCCTATTTTGACGACAAAGTTTGAAAGCGAAACAAGGCGTTTTATCGCTATGATTGATGAATTTTATGATGAAGGAAAGTATGTGATTATCTCAGCAGATAGGCATTTCGATGACATATATCAAGGTGAACGTTTAAAGTTTGAGTTTCAACGTACGAAAAGCCGCTTGCAGGCAATGCAAAGTGATGATTATTTCAAGCGTTAAAGGCAAGACGCATATGTCTTACCATATTTATTTTTGCTCTAAATGATCGAATTTCACAGGTGAGGTTTGAAGTAAATTTAAAACTTCTTCATCACTGATTTGATCAAAGCGTTGATACCATTGTCCAACGCCGTAAAAAGGTTCTGGGGTAACTAAACAAACGGATTCATCGACTAATGAAGTAATTTCTTGAAAACTACTATGACTTGCGACAGGTGTTGCGATAACTAATTTTTTAGGGTTTGAAGTTTTTAACGCTTGAATGGCAGCTTTAAAGGTAGCGCCTGTAGCAATACCATCATCAACTAAAATAATAGTTTTGTTATTTAATTTAAGTAATGGTTTCCCCTGACGATAACGTTGTAAGCGTCGAGCCAATTCTTGTTGTTCTTTTTGCAACACGTGTTGAATCTGTTTTTCACTAATATTAAGGTGTTGGATTAACTCTTGATTGAGGATACGAACGTTACCTTCAGAAACAGCACCCATAGCGAGTTCTTCCTGTCCAGGGATACCTAATTTTCTGACAAGAACAACACTCATTGGCACATGCAATATATTTGCAATTTCAAACGCAACGGGGACTCCTCCACGAGGCAAAGCTAAAACCAAAACATCCTTTTTGTTTTGGTAACTTAATAATTTTTCAGCTAATTGTTGTCCTGCATCGGCACGGTTTTTAAAAACTCTCATCGGGAATGCCCTTGATAACCTTATTGGTTTAACTTCAGATGGATAATGTTATGAAGGCTTTCAGGCTCGCACAATGAGCGATAGGTGACATCTTACGATAAACACCAAATTTATAAGTCATCTTTCGGTGCAATAGGCGATTCATTAAACATATCGTTAAAATTAACTTCTCGTATATACTGCTTATAACTATTATCAAGTCGACTATTAGCAAGAAAGACCTGTTGCATACCAATAGCAGTTTCTATTAGATTTTCTTCCTTTTGGTGTTTTTCTTCTATTGTAATAAAGAAGTCATTGTGGTTGAGGAAGTTAAGGTAGCTCAGTACAAAATTCATTGGCATCGCTTTTTTTAAAAGCCATTTAAAACTTCGATGTACAGAATTTTGTTCTTCAATTTTACCCGTCTTTTCTTTTTCTTTTAAAAAATAATCAGACAAATTGAAGAGTAGGTTTAAATAGTTTATATGATAATAATTTAACATTAATTGAGGAGAGATCCTTACGTCTAGTAGTCTTAATTGGTAACGGGTTATTTGTTTATTAAGCAATAGATTTAAAAGAACATATGGGCTATTTAAAATATGGACTAAAAGGGAGCGATTATAGATCGACTCTAAGTCTTGTTCCCCTTCATTAAGTAATAAACGAACAAGAGGATCATAGTTATCAGTTGATATGTGAGCACTATCCGAGCCATTACTCACATATTTATTTAATTTACGCCATGTCTCAGGGTTGCTCATTATTGAGTCTAACCTTTTCTCATTAAAGTTTTCATATCTCAACCTTTTTATATCATGCATACCATAGTCTGAGCATAACTGTTCTCCTTGCTTTATCGTATCTATTGCCACCATCACCCCCCTGATAGCACCCTTATATAATACGTCAATCTTTGTTACATTTGGGGTACAGTCATTTATATATGAAGCAATACCCCTAATCTTGTTTCCATTTTGATAAGCATACGAATACTCTCTGCTTGAATCTTCAGTCTCGTACTCAGTCAATGAGCTGGATTTACCAGGATATTCCAGAATTACCTCACCAGGAGATATATCCTGCAACGCAAAACTACCTTTGATTTTTGTATTGGAATGAGTGGTGTAGAAAGTTTCTATCGTTGTATATTCCCTCTCGTCTTTAAATAAATGCTCTAACTTTGGTTGCATTTTTTTTCTTTGTTTTTTATTCGGTAAAAATAAACAGATATTGTGATTTATACAAATTTCCTTGAGCGATTCGTTATTTAACTTTAGTTGATAATTTAACCCAAAATTTTTAGATAGCACATTATTTAAATCATAAATTATATTAGTATAATTACTATGCCAGCTATCAATAATATCAGAACATGATTTTTTAATGTGATTACTATAAAGTACACCATCTTCTACCTGACCAATTTTTGAAGTATCAATAAAAACTAAATTTCTAATATCTTCTGGCGTTGCCCCTGTTATATCTTCAATTGCATCAGCATCTAATCTTATTAAATTTAAAATTTCTTCATAGAGTTTATGTTTTGGAAATAGTGCTGCTATATGCAACATTGTGATTTCCGAATACCCTCGATCTAAAATCATTTTTTTTATATCGTGCGTTGACACATGGCATATGTCTTTCTTCTCTAAGGCGTTCTCAAAGTTCGATATTATTACATTAGGGTCATTGGAGCGTATAAGATTTATGTGAGTACATTTTTCATATAATGAAAACAGCTGACGCTCATATTTTTCTACTATGACTTTAAATTTTGAATTGTTTTGTTCCTTGCATCCATAATCGAAGATAGTTGAGTTATCAAGGCTCAAGTCATTAGAATTTGCATATTTGACTAAAGATATAAAAAAAAGAGAAACAAAAAAGATCAAACGACCAAAATTCTGCATAAAGTTCACCTTATATTTCTGTTGGAAAGTCTTGCCGAGCAAGCAGAAAATTGAAGTTAACAGAATTTTGCGCAAGAAAATATCTATCTTATGTATCAAGCTGTATGTAGTAGATTACAAATTAGGAATCGTTAGGGAATGTAAACGTAAGCTTGTTTACACCATGTGTTAGGGTGAGGCGATGGCTATATATGATATTGCTCAATCAATTGATCACGCTTTTGTTTTAAGGCATCACTCATTCCAACTTTATATAAATGCGGGTTTGTTGTTCGTTTATATTCTGATGGCAGTTGTGCCAAACGCTGACGACAATATTGTGCAATCATATTTAAATCTTGCTGTTTTGATAAAACCTTCCCTTGCTGCATTACTTTATGTAATAAAGGTTCTTTTGCAATACCATCAATATTCAAATGCTTGAAAGCTTCAAATGGGTGATGCATTTGGGTAATCGATTTTTCATCAAAAAACGTTATAACATCACCACCATAAAACTGGTTGTTATGATCCAGAAGACGGTATACTTGTTTATGTCCTGGCAAAGTGGTTTTTGTGATGCTTTCAGAAATCTTAATACATAGACGATCATCAATTTGTGCCAATTTATAAACACCATCTAAAGCAGCATCTGGGTAACCAATTGCCAAAGACGTCCCAATGCCAAAACTATCAATAGGTGCATCTTGTTCGATTAAGCTTTTCACAACAGATTCATCTAACTGATTAGATACGGTAATACCAACATATTGCAAGTCTTCGGTATCAAGCATGTGCCTTGCTTTTTTTGATAAATATGCTAAATCACCGCTGTCCAAACGAATACCCTTTAGTCTTAACCCCTGGCTTTCCATTTCTTTGGCAACTGTAATTGCATTGGGAATTCCACTTTTTAATGTATTATAGGTATCTACCAATAAAGTGGTGTTGTGAGGAAAACTTTTTGCATATTGACGAAAAGCTTCGAGCTCATTTTCATAGCTTTGAATAAACGAATGCGCCATTGTCCCAGCAACGGGAATATTATGTACTCGACTTGCTTGAACGTTGCTTGTAGCATCAAATCCCCCAATAATTGCGGCGCGTGATGCAAAAAAACCACCAGGACCTTGAGCACGTCGAAGACCAAATTCAAGTAGCCGTTTATCCTTGGCAACTTGGCGTATTCTACTTGCTTTCGTTGCAATCAAGGTTTGAAAATTTAAGACGTTTAAAAGGATTGTTTCAACGATTTGGGCTTCAATAATATTCGCACAAACTGTTAAAATTGGCTGATTGGGAAAAACAATATCTCCTTCTTGGAATGAGTAGATATCTCCTTGAAAACTGAAATCTTGTAAATAATTTAAAAAATGCTGATTAAAACCTTGTCTTTGTAAAAATATCAAATCTTGTTCGGTAAAGAGAAAACCATCCAATATCTCCAATAAGCTTTGTAATCCGGCAAATATAGCATAACCACCATTAAAGGGATGTTTACGAAAAAAATAATCAAAAGTGGCAGTTTGAAACTTTCTACCTTCTAAAAAATAGCATTGCGCCATTGTCAATTGATAAAAATCGGTATAAGTTGCACTAAATTTGAACATTTGGATTCTCCTTTCTCAAAAGCTATTTGAACAACAAGTTAATTAAAATAACTCTATATGCTCCATATATCCATAGATTTCATGTCTAATAAATTCAAAAAATACCCTCTTGAGTTTCAAAGCATGTAACAAAGGAATCATTCATCTATAATAACGTCTTAATCTTAATTTGATAATGATATTGATAGTTATAGAGGTGCACAACTGAATATAAATCTTGTTGATTTTGATAATCAATCTTCATGACCAGCTGAGTACCAATATAGAATAAGCGTCTGTTGGGTTCAACCTCAAGAGTTATGTGGCTATCAGCAAGCATGGTTTTTAATACATTTGTTGGAGCATAAGTAAAAATAAAATCAATTAGACTTTGCTTAACTCCCATATCGGCATGTGGCATCGGTAAGCTACTACTTTCAATGGTTTTACCATCATATAACAATGAAAATATCGACCCTCCCCAACCAGCTGCTGCAACCAAAACGATTTTATTGCGTGCTACTTCAACTTGCACTTCTGTTATATAGGATTCTGCTTTGCCTTTAATGCTGTACGTTGCACTTAGAATTTGAGTTGCAGTGAAATCTAAATCCAGCATCTGTGGCGTTGGTAGCGTAATCCATTGGTTTTTAAACACTTCTACTCTAGGTGTGTTAATTGCACGTGTTTTAAATAGGGTACAAGCAGTTAATGATAAGATACAAACCATAAGTAAAATCAAGCGTAATTGGCGCCATGTAGTCATCAATATACTCCTTCTTCACCTGGCGGGCGCGACTTATAACGCCTATGTTGCCATAGATATTGGTCTGGAAACTCACAAATTGCTTTTTCTAAGATCTGGTGATAACGAAGCGCATCTTGATAATCGTCACCTGAAGGGAAATTTTCAAGCACAGGCAATACATAAATGTCATAACCTGAGAAATCTACTTTACGTGTATAATAACAGGGGATAACCTTAGCAGATGTTTTTTCTGCAAGCCACGAGGTTGCAACTAAAGTCGAACAAGTCTTGCTAAAAAATGGCACAAATATACTACGCTCAGCGCCAAAATCTTGATCTGGGGCATACCACACCGAAGCATTGCGCTTAAGCATCTTAACGATTGAGACAACATTTTTGCGCTGTAAACATTGTGTTACATACTTCTCACGCGCTGTTGTCATCGTATGCTCAAAAAGTGTATTTTTATGCTTTTGGTATACCAAATAAAAAGGAGAGTAGTTTTCCCCAATGTATCGCCCAATGATTTCCATACAAGTAAAATGTGAGCCCAGCATCAATGCCCCTTTTCTAGGATCATTATGCACGTTTTCAAAATGTTCCATACCATGTGTATCAATTTTGATCTTTTGAAATTGATGCTTAGGCATAAACCAGGCAATCATCGTTTCAATCCCAGAAACCGCAATCGAATCAAAGCATTTTTTACACAATACAGTAAGTTCATGTGTACTTTTATTTGGAAATGCAATTTTAAGGTTAATCATCGTAATATGTTTACGTCGCCTTAAAAAGGGATATATCATTCGCCCAAGGCGCACACCAAAACGCATTTGCCAGCGATAGGGTAATCGCACAAACAACCGCGCGAATAAGAAAAATAATTGTAAGCCCCAATATTTAGGAGCGTAAAAATGTGACTTTTCAGTCATATCATTTCCTTCAACCAAAGAAAGTGTGATCAAGGTTGTGCCATACTAACAAGGTATTTTTGTAAAATCACTTTTTGCTTAAACTACAAAATAAAAAAGGCCGCATCAGCGACCTTTTAATATATCTAAACTAATCAGTCAGATTAGAAGTAAACAGTTGCATCCAACATAATTGTGTTGAAGCTACCCACTTTGGTACCTGTTGATTTACCAGACATATAGTTATAAGAACCACCAAGCCAAACAGTGTCGACAATGTTATAACGCGTACCAAGTTCTAATTGATATAAGTTATTGTCAGAGTTTTGTGCTACTTGACTATAAGATACATAAGGCACCATGTCTTTACCAGCAACAGGTATCGTGTAAGAAGAGTCTAAGCTCCACGCTTTAACCGTACAATTAGATGCACCCGCTGTTGTACCGCCAAAAGTAATTAACGTTGGAAGTGCATTAATAGCAAACGCTGTTGCCCCTGCTGTATCAGGATGAGATGCAACGCCAGGAATGGTATTAGAACCAAATGCAGTCTTATTCATACCATGAACGCCAGAAGTTGTTACTAAAAACTCACCATTAACTGCAAGACCTTGGATGTTGAAACCAGCGTTAAAATCTAATGCACCCACCATTTTGTTATTTGCACCAGTTGGATTACCAGAGAAACCTGTTGCATTAATATAACCCGCACCTGCATAGTAGCCTAAGTTACCTGCTTTACCGTTATATGAAGCATTAATTGCAAAATCATTAATTTGTTGTGCACTTGATGCTTGAGAGTTCATCATTGCAGTGCCTTTACCATTCATTAAAGTAGCAACAACGTCTAAACCATTCATAGTAAAACCAGCACCGACTTGACCACCATAAGCCATAAAGTAAGCACGGGTTAAGGTTGGCATAAAGTTAGTGACTGAATCAAATTTACCAAATTCAACTACTTTTTTACCACCAAATGCGTAGAATGGAGACTTAGACAAGTTACCAAAAATAAAATAAGCACTTGGCAATATTACACTACTACTAGCAGCATTATTAACTTGAATATCAGCAAAACCACTTACCCAATCACCAATAGTTGATGTAAATGCTAAATCAGCATAAGGCATTTTAATTTCAGTTTTACTGTTATTGTTTGAATTAGGGGCACTTGAAGTATTCTGATATTGCGCGTAAATCTCACCTTTTCCACCAATATAGATAGCGTTAGAGGCTAGATCACCTGATTGACGTGCATTCAAAATATTCAATACAGAACCAGTTACCTGCTGGTTGTTTAGCATTTGTTGCGCATATTGCGCATCTGTACGAACGTTAACGATACCGCCACCGTTTTGTACTTGATCATTCATTGAACCAGCTGCAAAAGCTGAAGCGCTTGCAGTTGCAGCAACCGCTGCTACGATCATCTTAAGTTTCATTAGTTTCTCCTCAACTGTTTTAAAACTTATTTTTATTAAATTTTTATTCCTTTTCTCGCGGTATTCTAACCGTCTTAAAAACTACACCCCGACAAAGGTAACACTTTATTTTAAATTTTCAAGCAATTCATATCATTTTTTAATAAAAATTACAAAGATTCTGCATTTTCTGCCAAATAACTGGCAACGCCCTCAGGTGATGCACTCATCCCTTTATCACCTTCCTTCCAACCAGCAGGGCAAACTTCACCATGCTTTTCATAGAATTGGAGTGCTTTGACCATACGTATTAATTCATCCATATTGCGACCAAGTGGAAGGTCATTCACTACTTGATGTCTAACTACACCTTCTTTGTCAATTAAAAAAGTACCACGGAAAGCAACAGCAGCTTCGGGATGCTCAACACCATAGGCTTTAACAATGCTATGATCAACATCAGCAACCATTGTATAGTTAACCGCACCAATACCACCTTGGTTGATTGGGGTATTGCGCCAAGCGTTGTGAGTAAATTGAGAATCAATCGACACTGCAAATACTTCCACACCTAATTTTTTAAGCTCATCAACACGTTTATCTAAAGCAATAAGCTCAGATGGACAAACAAATGTGAAATCCAATGGGTAAAATACAACGGCGGCATATTTGTCATTACGCGCCTTACTAAACTCAAGAGCATTGACGATTTCACCTGAAGCCAATACGGCTGCTGCTGTAAATTCTGGCGCTTTGCGCCCTACTAAAACACTCATTTCTTTCTCCTTGTTTTCGTATGCCATGTATAGTTAAGCTTTATTTCAGCCTATAAGTAAGCTCAAGGCTTATATACAGGTCATGGCAAATAAAGTTATTGAATCAAATTCAGTGCGCAAAAGTTTGCTAAAGCTTGATAATTATGTCAATAATGGTACAGCAAAATTTATCAAAATCTGTGAGAAATACCATGATCTACATCCATCCCAAAACTCAAGCACTTATTTTTGACTGCGATGGCACCATTGCCGATAGCATGATTATTCATAACGAAGCATGGCATACTATTGCCAAACGGCACCAATTTAATTTAAGTACGGATGAGCTTACCCACTATAATGGCATTCCGACGTTACAAATCTTAAAAAAGCTCACCTCACACATAGATCAAACACGTTTTGATCTACATAAACTTGCGCATGAAAAAGAGAGCCTTGCTGAACAAAGTATCAACAAAGTCATTCCAATCACTCCAATAGTTGATCTTATAAAAAGGTACCACGGTAAACTACCAATGGTTGTCATTTCAGGAGGATCATGTCAAAACGTTCTTAAAACGCTTGATACACTAAACATAAAAAATTTATTCGAGTTCATTATTACCGCAGATGATGACCACCCTACCAAAGAATACCCTGAAGCCTTTACTTTAATAGCTGACAGGCTTGGTGTTGAATGTGATAAGTGTCATGTTTTTGAGGATGGTAAACCAGGATTAATTAATGCCGTTAAAGCCAATATGATGGTCACGGATATGCGGACGATTTACCCTTAATTTTCTATTGGCAAATCATCTTTCGCATTTAACTCATAAAATGCTGCCACCATCACCATGACGATGAACGCTAAGCTAAAAGCATCAATAAAGATAATTACGACATGATTAATACCAAAACTAACGCCATCGCCAATTGCAGCAAATAGCGCATAAACTACGTATTTAATTAGCAATATGGCAACTATAATAAATCCCAATTGCAGCGCATATAATACGTTGCTACCTAGCAAGCGAAAATTTTCACGAAAGCTCATCCACACACCGACATTACCGAGTAAAACAGTGGGTAATAATATAAGCGTGAAGCTCGTTACCAACCAAAATCCAAATATGCTTAAAAAGCTAGCTAAAAACCACAGAAATCCATTTAAAATGCAAACAAGCAAAAACAAACCGAAACGCTTTCTAAATATTGCAAAGGCATTTTTCATAAGCTCAGGTTTTATGACACCTTCTTTAAAATACTCTCCTCCAATACAAATCAACAATCCATAAACACACATTGTGATAAACATCGAACTTAAACCCAACAGTGCTAATACTTCGGCATCAGGTAGTGTGGCTGGGATTTGCCCACTTTGCATATAAGCATGGATAATTTCTCCAACGCCAGCGTTTAGTGCATAAAGCTTAAAATATTCAGCAATAACCGCACTGACAAGCGCAAATATGAAGCATACTTTCAATGTAGAGCGGTACAAATTCCATGCAACATTAAGTGTATTCATAATTGCACCTCTATTTCTCATATCAATAATTCCTGCAAAGCCATTTGACCTAAAAATTTTATTGTGGCAGATTAATCAAATCTATAGTTTATAGCAATCCTTAGATAGCAGGAATTTAGCATGGATTTATCTGAACGTGTCAAAGATCATTTTAGTCATTCAATTCAAACCAGCATCCTAATTGCCGATAGTCTAGCTGACGCTATTGCACATGCAGGTCAAATGCTGGTTTCAACCATTGTAAATGGAAAAAAAGTCCTTACCTGTGGCAATGGTGGCACAGCGGCTTTAGCTAACTACTTTAGCACTCAGCTGATCCACCGTTTTTTGATGGAGCGCCCTGCACTGCCTGCAATTTCACTTGCGTCTAATAGCACAGTTTTAAGTGCCATTGCCAATGATCAAGCTTACAAGTCGATTTTTGCTCAGCAAATCAGTGCACTAGGGCAGGCTGAAGACGTTTTGCTATGTATTACTACGAGTGGCAACGCGGAAAACATTATTGAAGCAATTAAGATTGCACATGAAAAAAATATGCATATCATTAGCTTAACCGGCAAAGATGGTGGTAAACTACGCCACATGTATCAGCCCAGTGATGTTGAAATTCGCATCCCCTCCGATAAGACGACTTGTATTCACGAAGGACAGCTAATCGTTATTAACTGCCTATGTGATACCCTTGATCGCGGACTTTTTGGAGTATAAAAAAACATAAATAGATAGATTAAACGATGCAAAATAGATTACTTATTTCAGTTTGTTTACTAAGCGTCTTGGCGTTTTCGGGGTGTAGTATTTTCAGTCCTTATACCCCACCAATACAACAAGGAAAGATCTTGCCACAAAATGTAATGCAGCAGATCAAGCCAGGTATGACACCCGAACAGATCAAATACATCTTGGGCTCACCTGATATTATTGATCCATTTGACCAAAATCAATGGAATTATATTTATAGTTACCAACAATCGTATGATGCACCACGCAATGACAAACAACTTATTTTGACTTTTAAAGACAATAAATTGATTAGCGTCAGTGGTGATTATTCCCCTCCTGGAACTATTTATGTGAGTAACTAACGGTTTTTACCAGTTTGTTATAAAAATTCATAAATAACTAAAGGTGTTGTAAAGAACCCAAATCATATATAAATAACCCAAATCGTATATAAGCAATCAACAACGAATAACACTAATACCGCAATCGAAAACCTGTTAACTGAAAAAACCAATCGTAATGATGCACACGTTGAACCTAGTTCAAATATTCGTAAAACTGATAAAACAATTGCCGCAATCAAAATAGAAGGTAATCCAAAGTATAGACCAAACCAAGTAAGCGGAATCCATGCACTTAACGCTCCAATTACGGTGTAATAAACAAAATAAACAGCAAAAATTCGAATTTTTTCCATTTTTATTCCCCCTATCTTTTAGGTGGATTCTTTTAAAGTTTGTTGCAAAGTTGCTTAGAGTATTTAGGGCTCAAATAAAAAAGTCTTGCTGTTGTTTGACAGCAAGACTTTTCGAGACTTCCTTCAACTAAATATTTAAACCGTTTCAACTGTCCAGCCAGTTACTTGTTGCAGAATTTTACCCATTTCAGCTGGCGATTTACTCACTGCAACACCTGCTGCCTCTAATGCAGCAAATTTCTCAGCGGCTGTACCTTTACCACCAGAGATAATCGCACCAGCATGCCCCATACGTTTACCAGCAGGAGCAGTAACACCTGCAATATAAGATACCACAGGCTTGGTAACATGGTGCTTGATATATTCAGCTGCTTCTTCTTCTGCTGAACCACCGATTTCACCAACCATGATAATTGCTTCAGTTTGTGGATCGTTTTGGAACATTGCTAGCGCATCAATAAAGTTTGTACCAGGGATAGGGTCACCACCTATTCCGATACAAGTTGACTGACCAAAACCAAGCGCGGTAGTTTGATTTACGGCTTCATAAGTCAATGTGCCGGAGCGAGAAACAATCCCCACTTTACCTGGCTTATGAATATTGCCTGGCATAATACCAATTTTACATTCACCTGGTGTGATCACACCAGGACAATTTGGACCGATTAAACGTGACCCTGAGCGTTCTAGGTAGACTTTTGTTTTAAGCATATCCATAACTGGAATGCCTTCTGTAATACAAACGATAAGTTTAATGCCTGCATCTGCAGCTTCTATGATAGAATCCTTACAGAAAGGCGCTGGCACATAAATAACAGTTGCATCTGGTTGCACTACGTCAACAGCTTCTTGTACGGTGTTAAATACTGGCAAACCTAGATGGATTGTTCCACCTTTACCTGGAGTTACACCGCCCACCATTTTTGTCCCATAAGCAATTGCTTGATCAGAATGGAAAGTACCTTGCTTACCTGTGAAGCCTTGGCAAATAACTTTTGTGTTTTTATTAACTAATACGCTCATACGTGAGTTACCTCTTTAACTGCTTCGATGATTTTCTTCGCACCATCTGTAAAACCTGTAGCTGCAATGATATTCAAGCCACTTTCTTTTAATTTTTTTGCACCTAGCTGTGCGTTTGTTCCTGCCAAACGGACAACCACAGGTACTTTTACCCCTACTTCTTCAACAGCAGCTATAATGCCTTCTGCGATCATGTCACAACGAACAATCCCACCGAAAATATTAACAAAAACACCTTTAACTGCTGAATCAGACAGGATGATTTTAAATGCCTCAGCTACACGTTCTTTGGTTGCACCCCCGCCAACATCTAAGAAGTTAGCAGGACGTCCACCATGAAGTTTAACAATATCCATTGTTGCCATCGCCAAGCCCGCACCATTAACCATGCAACCGATGTCACCATCTAGTGCCACATAGTTAAGCTCCCATGCAGCTGCACGCGCTTCACGCTCATCTTCTTGAGACAGATCGCGCCATTCCGCTAATTGCGGTTGGCGATATAAGGCATTGTTATCAACCGATACTTTTGCATCTAAACAATGAAGGTTAGCTTCATTTGTAATAACAAGTGGGTTAATTTCTAAAAGCTCTAAATCTCTTTCTTGGAACATCTTGGCAAGACCTAAAAAAATCTTAACAAACTGCTTGATTTGATTGCCGTCAAGACCAAGCTTAAATGCAAGCTTGCGACCTTGATATGGTTGTGCACCGACAAGCGGATCGACGATCTCTTTGAAAATTTTATGAGGTGCGTGAGCAGCAACTTCTTCAATCTCAACGCCGCCTTCAGTTGAAGCCATAAAAATAATGCGACGTGTACCACGATCAACCACGGCACTTAGATATAATTCTTTGGCGATATCGGTGCAACTTTCGATAAGAACCTTGCTGACGGGTTGACCTTTTTCATCAGTTTGAAAAGTAACAAGGCGAGTTCTCATCATGCGTTTTACAAAGTTTGCAACATCTTCTTTGTTAGAAACAAGCTTCACACCACCTGCCTTACCACGACCACCAGCATGAACCTGTGCTTTAACCACCCAAGTATCACCACCAATTTTATCAACAGCAACCAACGCTTCTTCAACACTTTCTACCGCATAACCCTTAGAAACGGGTAAGCCATATTCAGCAAAAAGCTGTTTTGCTTGATACTCATGTAAATTCATATCTTTCTCACTATTTTTACTATTATGGTTTGTTTAACAATATTTTTGCGCGTTTATTCACACAAAGGGCAAAACATGGGCAAGTATACCTTATAATCGATTTGGGGTTAAGCAGCAATTGGCAAAGTTTTTTTATGGTCTCCAAATCAATAATAATTTTCCTATTTCGAACTGGCTTTTAAGCGTATCCAAATTTAAAGCAATTGACGAAGAGTAAAAAGAGTTTTTGAGATGGAATACATTTATTTTTTAACCGTCAACGGATTTTTGGTAGACAAATGCGCATAAGCCTTGTCAATAAAACGATAGGGTAAATCTGGATCTCGATGCTTGGGAATCCCTAAGCGCGTAGTTTGAATGATCTCATTAGGTGTGTAACCAACGTCAACGATATAAAAAACATCATCGAATTGTTGTTGATCCCAGTCGCACACTTTCAGGTTCAAAGCCTTACACAACAGGGTTTGACCAGATAATAAACGCTTAGTTTGACGTGGTTTACCACCTCTTAATGGATTTAGTTTAAGCATACATTGCAACATAACCGAAGTATCTTCTCTGTCATCCAAAAAAGCCACAGCCGATTTTATTAACACGGCATTACCTTTACCTGCTGCCGATATATTAAATGAATCTCCACCTCTGGCATAGTACATATAGATCGTACCAGCCGGCATGAACAAGGCTTTACGCTTTTCTGTATAACCCAATGAGGCATGACTTGCTTTATCTTCTAGTTCATAGCTTTCAGTTTCAATGATTTGTGCTTTAAGCCATATACCTTGATGATAACGGTAGATTACTTTCCCCAACAATCTCTTTGCCAATGTAATGGCATCTTTATCAAAAAACGTTTTATCCAATTTTTGCATTTATTCATCTTGGTTTGTATATATTAAAATCTGTTTCACATATGGCTACGAGCGTCTGCATAAACTCGAATGATGCATTATCCAGTAGATAAATAATCCCCAAATGCCACTGATTAATACGGTAATCACCCATGCAAAATTAGGCAGCATTTGTGGGGTAACGTTATGCTTTGTGAAATTATTCAAATCACGAATCACTGCAAGTGTACAAACAAGATGGACAATAACAGTAAAGGCTGCAATCAAATAGTAAATATTCTGAAAAAGATTCGTGATTGCTTGATGGAGGTAATCCATTAATACTCCTTAAAAAATAAATTCTGCTTTTTTATCAACTTTTTTGTTTTGGTTTTCTTCGTGATGTTTGCTGATAATATCAACAACCTCATCTATTGAGTCTGTTGTAAGCAAAAGATTGGGATCGTTTTCGCCAATCACGCCTTCCTCAATAAGCTTAGTATTTACCCAGTCCAATAATCCTTTCCAAAAACGAGTGTTAAATAGAATAATTGGCATATGGCGTTTTTTCTTGGTTTGCACGAGCGTTGCAATATCAAAGAGCTCATCAAGTGTGCCAAAACCACCAGGCATGCTAATGTAGGCCATTGAATGTTTAACAAACATTGCTTTGCGTGTGAAGAAATAGCGATAATGAAGTGAGATGTCTTGATGTTGGTTCGGAATTTGTTCAAACGGTAATTGAATGTTTAAACCTATGCTTACTCCTTCCCCCCTTGAGGCACCGATATTACCAGCAGCCATAATCCCGTGTCCGCCGCCAGTAATAATACTAAAACCTTTGTCTGAGAGCCTGCGTGCAATTTCCTCAGCATCGCGAAAATGCTTGGAAGAGCTAGGCAAGCGCGCAGAACCAAAGATGCTAACAGCAGGTTGTATGTCATCTAAGCGTTCATATCCCTCAACAAGTTCTGACATGACTTTAAAAATATTCCATGTGGCTCGCGATTGATCAAAGTGAACGTTACCATAAGTCGTGGCCTCAGTATGCGCACGTGGGTGTAATGTTTTTCGTGTTTTATTCATTTTCTTTCTTTTAGTTTCTGTTGTTTTTGCTTTTAGATGATTCACAATTACTATGGAGTAAGTCAGTGGGTATGGTAACACAATCTAGCATTCATGCTATGTTAGTTGCTGCAGCAAATGATAAATTATTGCATAATAAATAGGTGTATCGGTTTGTTAATTAAAAATTAAGGAAAATCAATGGGTTTTTTAAAAGACAAAAAGGTTCTAATCGTTGGGTTACTAAGCAATAAATCGATTGCTTATGGTGTGGCAGAAGCGATGCACCGTGAAGGTGCTGAACTTGCGTTTACTTATCAAAATGAACGTTTCAAAGAGCGTATTGAAAAGCTCACGGAGCATTATCATCCTGCTGCACTGATTGAATGTGATGTGACAAGTGATGAGCAAATTGAAAATGTCTTCACAATTTTAGGACAAAACTGGGAGGGTTTGGATGGAATCGTTCATTCGGTCGCATATGCACCTGCTGATCAGTTAGAAGGAGATTTTATATCGGCTGTAACACGCGAAGGATTTAAGATTTCACATGATATTAGTGCATATAGTTTTGCAGCACTAGCAAAGGCAGGGCGTAAAATGATGCAAGGTAGAAACTCCTCCGTTACAACCTTAACCTATTTAGGTGCCGAGCGTGCTATGCCAAGCTATAACACAATGGGAGTTGCCAAAGCAGCTTTAGAGGCAACCGTTCGCTATACAGCACTATCTTTAGGTGCAGAAGGTATTCGTGCTAATGCAGTTTCAGCAGGACCAATTCGAACGTTAGCAGCATCAGGGATCAAAAGTTTTAGAAAAATGTTGGATTATAATGCACAAGTCGCACCGCTTAAAAGAAATATTGATATTTTGGAGGTTGGAAACACAGTTGCATTTTTAGCGTCTGACTTAGCAAGTGGAATTACTGGCGAGGTGATTCATGTCGATGCTGGTTACCATTGTGTCAGTATGGGTGCAATTAATTAGTTAATGCTTCAAAGGAAAGGAAGAGTGAAATATGGCAATTAGCATTCTCAACACTTACTTGCTTTTGGAATAGCAAGCATTTGTCTTAATGCAATGTCAGTGAGGATCACTTAAATTTTATTGATTTTGATTAAGCAAACAATCCTACAGTGTTTTTGCAATTTCGCCGTAATAGGCTTTGGTAATTTATGTAATCATCATATAATAAAGCCATTGTATTAATAGCAATAGCGGGGTTTGTGTGTCCAATAATTTATCTTTTTGGCATTTGGTTTTAAATGCAGATATTGTGGTGCAGCTTATTATATTAATTTTAATTGTGGGTTCAGTTTGGTCATGGGCGATTATGATCCAACGTTATCATGTGATTAAAAGCGCAAGGCTTGAAGCAAAATCATTTGTAAAGGAATTTTGGTCAAGTGGTAACATCAGTAAAGTCTATCAGCAGTTACAGCATAATAAGCAAAAAGCACAGGGCATGTCGTATTTATTTAGTTGCGGTTTTCGTGAGTTTATGCGTTTACGTAAACAGTCAGCTTTGCATGGTGATATTGTATTGGAAGGGGTTGAGCGTTCAATGCGTGTTGCCATGATGCAAGAAAGCCAAAAGCTTGAACATCAAATTTCACTTTTAGGCACGATTGGTTCGATTGCGCCTTACGTTGGATTATTAGGAACTGTGTGGGGAATTATGGCTTCCTTTACCGCGCTAAGTGGCGTTGAGCAGGCTACTTTGTCAATGGTGGCTCCTCATATTGCTGAAGCCTTAATTGCCACTGCATTGGGTTTATTTGTTGCGATTCCTGCGGTTGTGGGTTATAACCGCTATTCGCGTGCAGTAGATGCAATGTTATTGGAATATGAGAATTTTCAAGATGAGCTTTGTACTTTGCTTTATCGTGAAGCATATAAACCAGGTATCAGCGAGGAACTATAATGCGTCGTAAACACTCTCGCCGTACCACAGGTAAGGCGATGGTTGAAATTAATGTTGTTCCTTATATTGACGTGATGCTTGTGCTTTTGGTTATTTTTATGATCACTGCACCAATGCTCACCCAAGGGGTCAAGGTCGATTTGCCACAGGCTCAGGCACAGAAGATTCCACCAACTGATCAAAAGCCCTTGATTGTTACCGTCAATCAGCAAGGGCAATATTTCTTAAATCGTAACAATGAGAATACCGCGCTTACAGCAGCGCAGCTTACAAGTATTATTAGTACTACCTTATCTCAAGATAAAGGTAAACAGGTGTATGTGCGAGGCGATAAAAATGCAAGCTATGGACAGGTTGTAGAAGCAATGGTGTTATTGCAAAAAGCGGGTGTAGCAAGTGTGGGATTGGTAACCGATGACTCGCAACGATAGTCATATGCGTAAGGCAACAAAAAAAGCAGTATTTGACCAAATAAAACTAATCTATGTAAGTGTCACAAAAACGTTTGAGCGTCGTAGTTTCGTTTATTCCGTGTTATTACATATTGGTTTGCTGATTGGTTTGGTGGCATTAAAGGCAATATTGCAGAGTAATAAACAAACCTTAAACCTAACTGCTAATCTTCCGCTTGTAAACATCTCAAATAAAGAGATTGTGCAAGCTCAAGCGATATCTAGCGAAGACTTAGATAAAGAGTTAAAAGCCTATCAAGCTGTGCAACAAGTTTATGAGCAACAACAAATTCAAGCGCGCAAACGCCAGGATAAAATAAAAGAAATGGAAGAAAAGCTGACTCAAGCAAAACAAGAAGCCGTACGTCAAGAACAGCTAAGGCTTGCTGAAGAAGCAAAACAAAAAGCACAAGAGGAAAAACTCAAGATTCAAGTAGAAGAAAAAAAGCAACAGGTGTTACGTGAAAAAGCACAAAAAGAGCAGAAAGAAAAAGAACAAAAACTAAAGCAAGAAGCACAATCTAAAGCAGCTGAGCTTGAACGCCAAAAAGTGCTCAAATTAGAGCAACAAGCACAAGCCAAAGTTCGTCAGCAAGAGGCATTAAAGGCTTTACAGCAATCAGCATTAAATGATTTAAATGCCCAAAGCGCTGAACTAGCCGCACAAAGTGCAACGCAAAAAGCTCTACAGACTTATGCTCAAGCGTATAAGGCACGTATTGAAGCCGTATGGATAATGGATGATTGCCGTAAAATCAGTGCAAATCAGTTGCCTACAGTGACGGTTATTCCAGGACGCACACCAACGATTTTCGTTTCTAGTGGTAATATGCAATGTGATCGGTCATTATTATTAGCATTTAAAAACGTACAAGCACCTACTTTACCAAACGATATTGGTGCAAAAAAACTCATATCAGAAGGTATTGATTTTCAATTTGGTGAACAAGGATAAACAATGCAAAAACTATTCCAAGCTTTGACAATGATTTTTTTAGTTGTGTCGACAGTAGCAATACAAGCAAGGCTTACGATTAACATTACCCAAGGCGTCTCACAGCAAATTCCTGTGGCGGTAATGCCATTTAGTGGTGCCTACCCTAAAAATACTGAAGTACCAGATGGCATTTCTTACGTGATTGCAGATGATTTAAGAAACTCAGGTCGTTTGGCGCCACAAACAAAGGATTTTCGGCAAAAACTTAATCGTGTGAGTGAGATCAATTGGTCCAAATGGTCGGCAGATTACATTGTGATTGGGGAGGTTCAAGATAATGGTGGTAGCTATGATATAAGCTATGAGCTAGTCAGTAAATTAAGTAACAGTGTGTTAAGTGCACGTAAATTTAACAATATCAAAAGTAATCAACTACGATCGGTTGCCCATACAATTAGTAATTTCATTTATGAAGCAATCACAGGTAGCAAAGGTTATTTTACTTCTAAGCTTGTCTATGTAGACGTTGAAAATCCTTATGATACAAAAAAAGCCGTATATCAGCTCATTGTGTCAGATTATGATGGTTTTAATCCCCATGTATTGTTACGTCAAACAAAAGAACCGATCATGTCACCCAGTTGGTCAAAGGATGGCAAAACTATTGCTTATGTAAGTTATAGCAGAGGAAATATGGCGATTTATACGATTGAGGTGTACACTGGGCAACGCAAAAAAGTGGCAAGTTATCAGGGTATTAATAGCTCACCTGCGTTCTCACCAGATGGAAATACACTAGCTATGGCCTTATCACAAGGGTATTCGGAAAACACGAATATTTATTTGATGAATTTGAATAATGATAAGCTTTATAAGAAATTAACCTTAAATGGTATCAATACCGCACCTGCCTTTTCACCCTCAGGCAAGCAGTTAGCATTCGTTTCTAATCGGGGCGGGAGTCCGCAGATTTATATCACTGATATTAACAGTAAATACCCTTCATCTGAGCGCTTAACCTATGGACCAAATCAAGCTTTTGATCCGCAGTATACGCCAAATGGTCAAAACATTGTATTTATGTATCAGAAAGATGGTAATTCGGGTACTCAAATCGCAAAAGTTGATCTAGCGACTCAAAAAATTACAGTACTCACACAAGGACAAATGGATTCTTCGCCAAGCGTTTCCCCTGATGGCAATATGATTATCTACAGTCAAGGGCAAGTAGGGGGAGGGGCAAATCTAGCGATGGTATCCATTGACGGCAAGGTGCAAATTACCTTACCATCCAATACCGTAGGAGCAGTGCAATCTCCTGCATGGTCACAGATGATATAAATTATAGTATTCTGATTTTCTAAAAATCACGGGTAGTAAAAAAATAATTAAGGACTAAAAATGGCAAATAAACAAACAAAAAAAAATCTTTTGGCAATGGCTAGTTTATTATCGATATTATTCGTTGCAGGTTGCGCTTCACAGAGGCAGGCTCCGATTGAAGGAATTGGACCCGAAGGTGGTTTGGGGACAAGTGCAACAAATTCTGACGTTGAAACAAATGCACTAGGTCAAGCTGGTAGCTTGGATAGTCAAAGTATTGCTGACTTGCAAAGTCAAATTGCTAATATTGGTCAATATACCCCTAAACAGCAACAACAAATGATGGCAGCATTAAATAGTATGTCGTCATGTCAGCGTGTCTATTTTGCGTTTGATAGTACAGAGCTTACCGCTGATGCAAAAAGCTGCTTAAATCAAGTAGCGAGTTATTTATTGAAATACAATCAACCGATTCGCTTAGCAGGTCACACTGATCCACGCGGAAGTGAAAAATATAACTTAAACCTTGGTCAGCGTCGCGCCGATAATGTGCGTCAATACTTGTTACAACAAGGTGTAACAGGAGGAGATGTTTGCACGGTGAGTTACGGTAAATCACAACCTGCTGCGGCTCCTTCTCAATTTTATGCACAAATGTGTGGATCCACTGAAAATGTGGCATGTAAAGCCAAAGCACGTCAGCATGCTTATTATTTGGATCGCCGCACTGAGCTTGAATTTGGTCAACAATGCGGTTAATGGATAAGTAGTTATGACAAAAGTAAGAAAGCTAGGCATGTGCGGGGTGTTGTTTGTTTTTGCGCCAGGTTTAGTGTTTGCAAACTTAAATGCGGATGTTGCAAACCTTAAACTTGAAACTACTAAGCTGAGCAATCAAGTGCAATATTTGATTAATCAACAAAATAAGGTCAGTAATCAAGATTTTCGTCAACAGCTCAATGACTTACGTGGTCAAATTGAGCTCAATAGCTATAAAATCAATCAACTTAATGTGTTGATAGATTCCAAGCTTGCGACTTTTGAAAAAGAGTTAAATGCGCTTAAAAAAGAAATCAATAAACCCTCACCCAAGGAGTTAAGGTTAGAAAATGATAACGCTGCGTTTGACAAAGCAAGTAAAGCACTACTAGCGAAAAAGTATAAAGATGCTGAGGGCTTATTTAAGCAATATCTTAAAGATTATTACAATGGTGAGCACTATTCAGAATCTTTATATTTGTTGGGGCAAATTTACCTTATCAATGGTGACATAGATTTTGCTTATCAACAGTTCAAAACGATTGTAACACGATATCCTAAAAGTATTAAAATCGCCGATGCAACGTATGCCTTGGCATTACTGGAAATAAGTAAAGGCAACAGCAAAATAGCAAAAAAATACCTTGATGAAATCATTGCAAAATACCCACATTCAGATCTGATAGCAAAAGCACAAGAGCAGTTGAAGGAAATTAGATAAATTTAAGGAAATATTCAAATTTTAATTCACTTTGTAAAGCGCATTCAATTAACCCTTATGTGAGTTGTTTTAGCAAACCTTCTGATTTAAATAAATTTGACAGATCAGCGCCTGAATCAACAATCAGATCACGCGCTTGATTTAAAGCTTCATTTTGTTTTCTATTTCTCGTCTTTCGTTCCTAGATTATATGTTTTTATCATCATAACCTAGGAATGAATTTACACAATTATTTGAATACTCCCAATTGGAGTGAAGCTATGTCTCATTTTTTAATCAAATTTGAAGGCAGAATTTGGAATTATGAAAAATTTACACAGTTAGATGGAGAGACAGACTCTAGCTCCAATTCAAAATTACTTTACCACACTGACCAGACTTCATTAATTCAAATCCTTTGATAAAGTCATCTATATGAAACTGGTGTGTAATGACAGAACTAATATTTAAACCTGAGCCCACCATACTTGCCATTTTGTACCAAGTTTCATAAATTTCACGTCCATAGATGCCTTTTAAATGCAAGCCTTTAAATACAATATCGTTCCAAGGTACACTGAGCTCTCCCTTACTGATGCCAAGCATGGCAATACTGCCACCATTATTCATTGTTTTAATCATTGCTGGAATAGCACTTTGATTACCAGACATTTCCATGCCAACGTCAAAACCTTCTGTCATACCTAATTGCTGCATACATTTTTTAAGTGCATCAGCTTGTTCTTGTGCTGATTTATACACGCTTACGTTAAATGCGATATCTGCACCCAATTGCTTTGCCAGATTTAAGCGATATTCGTTCACATCGGTGATGACAATATGTTTAGCTCCGACATGGCGCGCAATGGCTACAGCCATAATACCTATTGGACCAGCACCGGTGATTAATACATCTTCACCTATTAAATCAAATGATAATGCCGTATGTACCGCATTACCAAAAGGATCAAACATGCTGGCAACATCATCATTCACATAATTTGGCACTTTAAAAGTATTCTCAGCAGGGATGACTAGGTACTCTGCAAAAGCTCCTTGGCGATTAACACCCACCCCAACCGTATTACGGCATAGATGACGCTTACCTGCGCGACAGTTGCGACAAAAACCACAAGTAATGTGTCCTTCACCAGATACGCGATCACCTACTTTAAATCCTTTTACTTCACAGCCTACTTCAATGATTTCACCAACAAATTCATGTCCAACTGCCATGGGGATTGGAATTGTTTTTTGTGACCACTCATCCCATAAGTAAATATGTAAATCTGTACCACAAATCGCTGTTTTTTTGACTTTTATCAATACATCATTATGTCCAACCTCGGGGATGGGTAATTCTGTCATCCAAATCCCAGGTTCTGCTTTTAGCTTTGATAGTGCTTTCATTGTTTTTTGCATTTAAATCACACCCATTTTTTTACCAACTTCAATAAAGGCAGCTACAGTTTTATCGATTTGTTCAACCGTATGTGCTGCCGACATCTGCGTCCGAATACGTGCTAAGCCTTTTGGTACCACAGGATAAGAAAATGCGATGACATAAATAGCTTTTTTAAGTAGTTGTTCTGCCATTTGCGCTGCTTTTTTCTCTTCATATAACATTACAGGAATAATAGGATGCTGTCCTGGAATAAGGTTGAATCCTGCTTCGGTCATCTTTTGTCTAAAATACTTTTGATTACGTTGTAAGATTTCTCTGCGTTCATCTGAATGTATTGCTAACTTAATCGCTTCAATTGAGGTTGCTGCAATCATCGGTGCCAGAGAGTTTGAAAACAAATAAGGGCGTGCTTTTTGTTTTAGCATTTCAGCAATTGGTGCGCGTGCTGCAACAAAACCACCTGAAGCGCCACCTAATGCTTTACCAAGTGTACTAGTGATAATATCAACTCGACCTTCAACCCCACAAAAGCTTGGTGTGCCCCGTCCCTTTTCACCAATAAAACCAGTGGCATGTGAATCATCAACCATGACAAGTGCATGATATTTATCGGCTAAATCACATATGCCCTTTAAATTTGTGATAATACCATCCATTGAGAACACACCATCAGTTACGATCAGCTTAAAGCGCGCACCTTTTTCATCTGCTGCTTTTAACTGCGTTTCTAAATCTGCCATATGATTGTTTTGATAGCGAAAACGCATTGCTTTGCATAAGCGGATTCCATCAATAATACTAGCATGATTCAATTGATCACTAATAATGGCATCCTCTGTATTTAATAGTGATTCAAACACACCACCATTTGCGTCAAAGCAAGATGGAAAAACGATGGTTTCGTCCATCTTCAAATAATCACTAATCAACTCTTCCAGCTCTTTGTGCGGTGTTTGAGTCCCACAAATAAAGCGTACAGATGCTGAGCCATAGCCATATTTATCTAATGCTAACTTAGCTGTTTCAATCAGTTTTTTATTATCTGCCAGTCCCAAATAATTATTGGCACAGAAGTTAATGACATGCTCTCCATTTTTTAAGGTAATATCTGAAGACTGAGGAGAGTTAAGAATACGCTCAGCTTTATAGATACCAGCGTCTTTAATTTCTTGAATGCCTTGTTTAAGGTAATCGTAAAATGCTTTATTCATTATGCGTCCTTTTTGATAGTCTAAATAAAACCAGACTATTGTAACCAACCACGCTTAAAAGTCGAAGAATTTACGAGCACTCCATCGCTTTATGAGTAAATATCACAGCATAATTACCTTCGCGATTTTTAAATCTTGATCACAATCTGCTTTTGGACAGATTTCAATTTTCTCAGCATTTTTGTTATTTTTTTTGGTACACTTAACTAAAGTTTTTCATCAGCAAGACACTTACCAACAACGTCAAGCGTTTATGTCGGAGTAAATAAAGGCACTAATATGACTTCAGTTCAATACCTAAATGTTGATCCAGATCGTAATGGTCAGCGCATTGATAACTTTTTAATCGGTCAATTTAGCAAATTGCCAAAAACTTTGATTTATCGTTGGATTCGTAAGGGTGAGCTGCGGGTGAATAAAAAACGCATCAAACAAACCTATCGTGTCCAAATAGGTGATATTATCCGCATTCCACCGTTCACATTAGAAGATGATCACAAATCAATAAAAATCAGCGCAGATCATCTGAACTTCCTTGAGTCGCTTATTTTATATGAAAACGACGATTATATGATTATTAATAAACCTTCAGGCGTTGCGGTACATGGTGGTTCAGGCGTGAGTTCTGGCTTGATTGAACGCTTAAGACAATTACGTCCATACGCTAAAAAACTGGAGCTTGCTCATCGGTTAGACAAAGAAACATCAGGTTGCATGATCATTGCTAAAAAATATAGCATCCTAACATATTTCCATGAAGCTTTGAAAAAACGTGAAATACAAAAAACTTATCATGCATTAGTGCACGGTACGTGGTCGAAAAAAGTCAAGCAAATTGATCTACCACTTAAACGCCACCTTTTGCCGCATGGCGAGCGTGTAGTCAAAGTTGACAAAATACAAGGCAAAGATGCTCTAACAAGCATTCGCATTTTACAAAAATTTGATGACTACACACTTGTTGAGGCAACTCCTCACACAGGACGTACCCACCAAATTCGTGTTCATTTAGCCGCATTTGATCATCCAATTGTTTGTGATAAAAAATATGGGGTAGAAGAGCAAGATAAAAAACTTTATCAACAAGGATTTAAGCGCCTTTTTTTACACTCTGCCAAACTTGAATTCAGTGATCCTAAAACAGGCGAAAGACGAGAGTTTACAGTGAGTTACGATAATGAATGTACTAGACTCATCTCATCTTTTTAAATTCTTACACCTCGCCAGCAATAAAAGGCAATCTTACTTAACTCCGTGAGCATACCTTTCCCATCTACTGCATTAATGCCATTTTGCTTACACCAGTGTGTAAAAACCGTACCATTTTGCGCATACATCAAATCATAACCTAAGGCACCTTTATTAAAGTTTGTCAAATCGAGTGGTAGCTGCTGGTTATCGATACTAGCTGATGTAGCATTGATTACAAGGTCATAGCTACCGATAATATCATCTAAAGCTTGGACTTCTAGCTGTGTATTATGTAACTGTATACGTTCAACCAATATTTGTGCTTTAGCTAGTGTGCGATTAGCAATCACAACTTTACTTGGTCCCTCTTGCAATAATGCACCTAAAATACCCTTTACTGCTCCTCCTGCGCCTATAATTAATATCGTTTTAGCGTAAATCGGAAAGTATAAATTGTTTTTAATATCATTAACTAACCCCAACCCATCAAGATTTAAACCAATAAATTCTCGCTTATTATTGATAATCACGTTGCTGACTGCTTGTGCTTGTTCTGCCAACGGCTCTAAGTGATCACAATATTCATATAACCTTTCTTTAAAAGGTAGAGTTATACTTAGACCTTTAACAGTCTCATCTAATTTAAGCATATTCAGCGTTTGTTCAAGATTATCAGGATAAACCTCAAGTGTTCCATAACACATATTTTGCTTCGTTTGACTGGCAAACTCATTATGTATTTTGGGTGATAGAGTGTGTTTAACAGGATAACCAATCACGTAATATTGATCAAGCATGCTTTGTATTGCCATTGATCCCCCATGGATTTTTAGAAAACTTCTGCCAACATACAGCGCACACTACCGCCACCAACCGTTTCAATAGTGGGGATATCAAACGATAGGCGGTGGCAATATTTATCAATGAGTTGTTTCTGCGCTTCAGTCAACACATTTTCTGCTTGTTTAGACATCAGCAAATATTTCTCATGTTTTTGATTTGTAAGTTGCAATACATTTCCAGCCATATGGTAAAGCTGCTCAAAAGAAATATCGATTAGCTCTTTACCAATTGCTTGAAGCTTCTGTTGTACCATGAGGCGCTCTTTTTGCTCAGAAATTGCCTCTAAACAAATAACCGCAAATTTGTCGGCAATGGCAAGCATGACATTAGTATGATAAATTGGCTTGCCATTTTTGTCTGTACTGCTAAAGGTAACAAGTTTATAACCTAATTTTTCAACAACCTTGCGTGCAAGCTCAATATCCGCTCGCTCAGATAAGGCAAGAAAAGCCGTTTTACTTGTATGATCAAATATAAACACTCCCGTTCCTTCTAAGGCGCGTCCATTTGCTAAAGCTCTTATATCCTGAATGATATATTTACGCCCCGTCTTTTGTAGCAAAGCATTTTGTAATGCTTCAACTTGCACTTCAGCTTGACGATTCTTGCTAAACATAGGGTAAATATAGAGGTATTTCTGGTCTTTGATTTCATGCGTGCTAAACCAATTATTGGGAAAGACCGCATCAGGAGTATTTTCTTTAGGTGATGGTAATACAATTACTTCAATTCCATAACAACGAATTTTATTCACCATATCATTAAATTCAGTCATTGCTTGCTGAGTAAGCTTTGATTCACTTAAGTTCAGTTTATTCTGAAACGTATTGTTCACAGCAGTTTGCTCATTAAAAGCAAAGTGTGTTGGCGGAACCATGACAACTGTATTTGCAATTCTATTCATATAATATTAACCTTTGACTACATCTCTTTACGCACGAGTGGCATCGACATACAGCGTGGCCCCCCCCTTCCTCTAGATAATTCTGAACATGGGATTTCATAAACTTTAATCCCTTTCTCTTGTAATAGTCTGTTCGTTGCAGCATTACGCTGATACACAAAGACTTCACCTGGTCTAAGTGCCAAAGTGTTTGCGCCGTCACTCCACTGTTCGCGTGAACCTGTAATTGTATCCTCGCCTCCACAATAAATAATTTCGATCTCTCTACTGAGCTCTTCCGACAAAATTTTACCGATATCACCTGTTAATTCATCACATTTAACCGTTTGGGAATCTCCAGCAGAAAGACGGTATATAGTTGTTTTATGTACAATTCCTCTGTGCATCGTTACTTTATCGTAATCAATCTGAGTCAATACTGTATCTAAGTGCATAAATGCACGACTTACTGGAATTTTGAATGCTAAGATTTTTTTAATAGTGTGTGAGGTTTTCAGTCTATCATCAAAAAATAGTTGATGGCTTAATTGTTCAATCGCTTGTGCTGATGTGCGTTGTGAAACACCAATAGCCAGTGTATTTTTATCTAAAACAATTATATCACCACCTTCTATTGATCCATGATTTAAGCGCAAATCTAGTGTCAGGTTTCTACTGAACCGTGAATGATGTTTAAGTACACTTTCAATAAAAATACTTTCTCTTCTTCTTGTTTCTGCATACATGCTATTTAGGCAAGCCATGTTACTAAATACTACTCCAGGATCACGTGTAAAATATAAATTTGGAATTGGATGAAGCCAAAAGTCATCCTTACGTGCGATTTGTGTGCTTAACCCCATGTCTGATAATTTAATTTCATTGCGTTTTAAACCAGACATAAGTTGTTGACACAACTCTTTTCCAGAATACTGACTAAGGTATGCCCTTAAACCATCTACAATATTTACGTTTCTTATCCCTGATAGCCCAAGAAAAGTATTGATTATCTCTGCTTTTAGTATTTGATTATCTAAAACCTCTCCTGCTAAATCTTCTAGATATAAAACCTCTACACCTTGCTGCCTTAATATATTAGCAAATACATCATGCTCTTTTTGTGCATTTTCTAAATAAGGGATATCGTCAAAAAGCAATTCTTCTAAATTATTAGGAGTTAAATTACATAATTCTTTTCCAGGTCTTTTTAATAAAATCGTTTTTAATGGTGCAATCTCACTAGATATAGTTAAGTCAATTTTGGTATCTGGCATACTCACACCTTCCAAACCTTGACTTGTAGCGGTTTCATAAAACATACTTTCTCCAATTTTTCTTAATATTTAATTATCAAAAAGGTTTATATTGAGCCAACTGTTTGTGCTGTTTGATGTATTTGAAGTGCCTGATTATCTCCATAGTCATTAAGCACCGAGAATAAATCTTTTGGATCTTTTAAAACTGGAATCATGTTTATTGGCACGCCAATATCATATTTTTCTGCTAATTGGTAAGTGAGTTTTAACACCGAAAAATCTTCCAAGGCAAAGCCAACCGAATCAAAAACTGTAATTTCATCGGCTGAAGTTCGTCCTTGTTTTTGTCCTTCAATTAATTCCCACAGCTCAGCATAAACAACTTTTTTAGCCTCTTGCTCAGTAAAGCACTGAATTTCACCTTCAATAAAAGATTGTTCAAAAAACTCAACTACGACTTTAGCACGTGTTAAGATGGATTTATCTAGCTCAGTTTTGCCTGGACAATCTCCACCTAAACCATTGATATGCACGCCAGGTCTAACCCAGTCATTTTCAATCACAATAGCGTGCGCCTTGCATGCTGTGCACACAGTAACGATATCTGCACCTTTAATGGCTTCTTCATTGCTTTTACATGGAACCAATTCAAAATTATAAGTCTGCATATTTTTCTCAAAGCGACACATCGCTTTTGGATCGATATCATGATAACGAATCGTTTTGATATCTCGTACAAGAGCTGTTGCCAAGGCTTGAAAGTCACTTTGCGCACCAGTACCAATAAGTGCTAGGGTTTTAGCATCTTTACGTGCCAAATAATCAGTAGCTAGGGCTGCTGTTGCTGCTGTTCTTAAACCAGTTAAAACTGTCATTTCAGAAATAAGTAATGGATGTCCATCAGAAACTTTCGACAACTGTCCCGTTGCAATAATGGTTTGCTTGTTCTGTAATGGGTTTTTAGGGTGACCATTGACATATTTATAGGCAAACAGTTGTTTGTCTGCCGTTGGCATAAGTTCTATCACCCCATCTGGTACATGGAAAGCTGGGCGTGGGATTTTGTCAAATTCTTGCCAACGCAAAAAGTCGCCTTTTAAGGTTGCCATTAAATCAATAAAATATTGCTTTAACCCATGTTTATGTATGAGCTCAGCAAGCTTTTCAACTGAAATAACTTTAATCATTTTGTTCCTCCTTTTCCTTATTTACTAGACTTACGCACTTTAAAATTTTAAAGAGGTGAACTTTTTAATCGTCCCATCACAGTCATTGTAATTTTATAACAAAGGAAACTATAAATTTAATAATTTAAAATAGCAATTAGAATTAAGCAAATGAAGCCCACTGTAGCATTCTTAACAATAAAATCCAACACTGATAATAAAAAGTTGGTGATGGGTATCCCGTAGCTATTTATTTTTGTTATGATGGCATATATTTTGCAAACACACCTTTGTTTATGAATGTAGATCAATCTGAAATTAATAAGTTTAGCGCATTAGCGCATCAATGGTGGTGTGAAGATGGCGAGTTTAGAACCTTGCATCAAGTCAATCCATTGCGACTTCAATTTATAGAGCAATGCGTTGGCAAGCTGAATGATTTAAGGGTTGTTGATATCGGTTGTGGTGGTGGGATTTTGACTGAGAGCTTGGCTTATAAAGGTGCTTATGTAACAGGCTTAGATTTAGCAGAAGCTTCATTAAGCATAGCTAAATTACATTTATTGGAGTCTGGTTTAGACATTCGTTATTTGCAGCAAACGGTGGAGAGCTTAGCCCAACAAGAAACCAATAACTTTGACGTTGTTACTTGTATGGAAATGCTAGAGCATGTGCCAGATCCAGAAAGTATCATTGCATCATGTGCGAGGCTTGTAAAAAATGACGGTTGGTTGTTCTTTTCTACTTTAAACCGCAATCTAAAATCCTATTTGTTATCGATCGTCATGGCAGAATATGTAATGAATTTAATCCCCAAAGGTACTCATGAATATGCCAAGTATATCAAACCGATGGAGCTTATTAAGGCTGCAAGAAAATATGGTTTGCAAGCAATTAAAATCAAAGGTGTTCATTACAATTTTTTGACAAAAACGCTGTCACTTGGAGGAGATGCCGATGTCAATTATATCATCGCATTTAAGAAACAAGCTTAAGCTTATATTATTTGACTTAGATGGGACATTATTAGATTCTTCAACCGGCATTTTCAATGCCATTCGTTATGCATTTATAGCACACAATTTGCAAGTGGCATTTGAAGAACAAACACTTCTTAAACATGCAGGCAGAGGAGTTGAGTTTTTGTTTAAAGAAATCAATGGTAAATTGACAAAAGATGAGCTTATAAGCTTAAAAGAAACGGCATTTTGGCACTATCAAACTCATGCACAAGATACAACAGAAAGTTACCCCAACGTGCGTGAATTGTTTGAAACTTTACAGAAAAAAGCAATCAAATGGGGTGTGGTAACAAGTAAAACAAGGGTTTTGACCGAAGCTGTGTTACCCAAACTCCCCTTGTTTGAAAGCGCTGCAATTGTAGTATGTGCAGATGATTTGACATATAAAAAACCACATCCAATGCCATTGTTATATGCAATGCAAAAGCTTAATGTCTCACATAGGTGCACAGCATATGTTGGCGATGCGAAAACCGATATGTGTGCAGCTAAATACGCAGGATGCTACCGCATCTTTGCTAATTACGGTTATGAAGCAGTTAAATTGACTGTACAGGAATATGATTTAAAAATTTCAAACGTGGAGCAGTTAATCACGTGGATTACTTATATGAATGCCTAGAGGGGAATAAACCCGTTTATGGTAGTATTTACTATTATGCCTATCGACGGCTTGATAACGAAAAAATTGAGGTTTTGTATGCACTTGACCAATTAAAACACCAATGGATCAAAGCGTCAGAGTTTTATCAAGAACCCTATCCTGCTTTGAAAAAACTACAGTGGTGGCAAACTGAGCTAGAAAAACTTAAAACAGGTAAGATGCTAAATCATCCATTACTCAATTTTGTTGTAAAATATTTTAGAGCGGAAGATTTAGTATTGTGGTTAAACCATGACTTAAACTACGCACTGCAAACAATTGCTAAAGGGCGACAACAACAACTTGAAAATGACTTAAGCGACAGTTTTTTAGGAGTAGCAAGCCTTAAAGCAAAATTGCTTGGTTGTATTGATCGACAAAAAGTCAGCACCCTCAACGCTTCGGATCAATTAATCCGACATTTATTATTAATTGGAAAGCATTACTCAAGAAACATAAGCTTAGACGCAAGACTTACGCCACAAGTTGATCAAGGTGTGTTTCGTGAAATTGCTCATAATGTATTAACTAAAGCCAAGTTATTACGACAACAGCTAAAACCCTTTGATAAATCCCTCATGCCATTTATCACCCTCAATAAACTACAATTAGTGAGCGCCCAAAAATTTATTAAAAAAGTAGACAATCCGTTTAGGCAAAGTATTGTTATTTCGCCTTTATTATTGTTATTTACTGCAAGTTTTGCATCAAAGCTTTGATCTGTAGCGCTGTTCTTGTACAATTAAATCTACCTTAGCCCTTTTTATAAGGTAGTGATTGTGAAAAGAATAAGTTGGATGCTGCTATTAAGCTTTTTGATGAATTTAGCTAATGCTGAAAGTCAAGCAATTGCAGCTACACAAAATACTAAAAGTATAGATATTGCACTGGCAGCAAAAGAAAAAGAACAGATTTTGCAATTGCAAAAAATCAACCAAGAAATAGAAGCCTTAACTCAGTCATTAAAATTGATTCAGTTGTCCAAACCAAACGTAGCTACTCCTCAAATGCCTAAGACTATACAGAACTTACTCCCACTGGATAGAGAAGCAATGAATAGTCCGATCTTTGTCCCAGGAGGTGCGCCTATCTCTGATCAAAGCAATAATCCTTATAGCCAACAAGCTAGCGTCGATAAAAGCACTGAGAATTCAGACAACCCATACCTTAATAAAGATCAAAATAGTGAGCAAGATCAAAAAATAGCTAATGACACCTTATCATCTGGTTCAAACTCAAGCTATTCCAATCCCTATAATAATACTAATTATGGCGGCTACTATCCAATAAGTAGCACGAGTTCATCTACTAAGTTTCAAGCTACTTTAAAAGCAGTAAATTCAAAGGGTTATGTCTATGGTATTGCCAAAGAAAACAATGCTTTCATTGATCCTTTTGCCAATATTTCCTCCGATAATGCGATTAACCTTAGAATTATAGGTAGTAGCAGTGGTACAAGTCCAACTTACACTTCCATTAAATTCTGTAATCAAAACTATGTAAATTGTGGTAGTGTTTTGACCATGTCCAGTAACGCGACAAACCTTTCAACTGACCAACTAACTGGTGGTTCTTCTAGTTACGCATTAACGAGCATCACCGTTGATGGTAAAGCTTCAAACTATCAAATAGCTAGGCTTTATGCCCAAATTACAAATTCCGTTAATACCACTACAAATATTAGTTTCTCGTTCCCTATATCAAGTTGTCAAAGTGCACAAAATAGTGATTTAATTTGTACGCTTTCCGTTAGTGGTGCGACGGTTTCAGTTGCAAATAATTAAAACTTATAAAACAGTTACTTGGATATTCCAATATCCTGCCTTGTTTCAGAAAGATACTGCTCCCACTTTGAAAGCAATCTTGCTTTATTCTCTTTAATGCTGTGCCGGCTTGGATCATACCCATCGATTGCTGGTTTATAGTACACGAAGCAATTCTCCGACCTGTTGAGTTTTTAACTTTCCTAAGCAAACAAGAAATCTCTATCGGATTATCTGAACCAAGCAATAGCCGATTCTCGGCAGTGGCAACAATGTCTGACTAGCCAATCAACTGACGCTCGTACCCCCAAAGTGCATCCCGCCATGACAATAAGACACACTCACGAATGAATAGAGTTCTTTCCAAACCTCAATTAGTCAATTCAAAGTTGTAAATTCCCGTTATTAAATTAAATCGAAGTCCAAACCTTTTTCGTCTATTCCGATATTTGTCGGCAATAATTTTAAAACGTTTTA
>NZ_JAMBMW010000059.1:0-785 GCF_024208055.1 Candidatus Nebulibacter yamunensis | reverse complement strand
GCAGGGGATCAGGCCAGTGGATGCGGGGAATGTGGGCCATCGAATTCAGCTCAGATCTTTGATCAGGACCTTGGAATTACGCTGGTAGTTGTAAAACGCCTGTTTTTGCGGTGGCAACTCATCCAGGCTGCCGAGCCGGAAGCCGTGTTCGACAAACCAGTGTTCGGTCTGGGTGGTGAGCACGAACAACCGATTCAAACCCTGCGCCTTGGCGGATTGCTCAGCATGACGCAGCAGAGCGCTGGCTCGGCCACCATGCTGGTAGCTGGGCGCGACGATAATACAGGCTAGTTCGCCACACGCCTGCTCCGGGTAGGCATAGAGCGCGCGGCACCCGATGATGCTGCCATCGCGCGCCATCACCGTGAAGCGGTCGATTTCCAGCTCCAGCTGTTCGCGCGAACGGGCCACGATCACGCCACGCCGTTCCAGCGGTTCGATCAGCTGCATGATGCCGCCGATGTCATCGATGCTGGCCTGATGCAGGCTGTCGAAATCCTGTGCGCTGACCATCAGCCCGCTGCCGTCGCGGGTGTAGAGCTCGTGCAATAACGCGCCGTCCTGGGCGGCGTTGAGAATATGAACCCGCGGTATATCGGCTTTCACGGCTTCCAGAGCCAGTGATTGCACCGGGTCGCCCACCGGGGTTTCGTCTTTCAGGCTGAGTTCGCCGGGTACGACATCCTGGCTGGTGAACAGCACCAGCTTGTCGGCACGCATGGCTTTGGCCGCTGCCAATGCCAGCTCGTCGCTGAGCAGGTTGAAGGTCTCGCCGGTCGCCGAGT